>JAKORR010000644.1 GCA_029777735.1 Armatimonadota bacterium
GTTCACGTCTTCGACATGGTGTCCGCTCTCCAGACAGTGCTGGAACGGGCAGTGCAAGACCAGAGCCCAGTGGTGCTGCGTCCGCGCTGGTCCGTGCGAGACCAAATGGGTCACGTTACTGCTGTGCTCCAAGCACACCCGGACAGGCAGGTTTTCTTCGAGCAGCTCTTCACGCACGCGAGTGACCGACTGCACATCATCTGCACGTTCCTCGCACTACTCGAGCTCATCCGCCGGGGGAGAGTGGCGGTGCAGCTTGCCGACGAGGGGCGAATCTTGGTGAAGCTCACGCAGTAGCCGGTAACCATGGACAACAACCAAGAGGCAATCTCAATCTGTGACATGAATCATTTGGCTTGCGCGCTCGAGTGCCTGTTGTTCGCCTCGGCGGATCCCGTGCCGATCGACAGACTGGCAAAGGTGCTGTTGTGCGACGAGGCTGGCGTTAGGGCGGCGGCAGAGGCGCTGGATGTACTGCTCGAGAGGCACGGGATCCAAGTCCTGCGGTTGGCAGGTGGGTATACACTGGGCACCCGGCCGGAGTATGTGGACTACCTTAACCGGCTGTGCGAGCCGCCGCGGGAGCGCCTGTCGGCCGCGGCTCTTGAGGTGCTTGCCATCGTCGCCTACCGCCAGCCTGTCACGAAGGCGGACATCGACGCGGTGAGGGGAGTAGACTCAAGTGGGGCGCTACGCACTCTGCTGGACAAGCGGCTAATTGCCGTGCAAGGTCGCAAGCAGGCGCCGGGCCGACCCATGCTGTTTGTGACGACGGTCGAGTTTCTGCGGGCCTTCGGCCTGCAGGACCTGTCCGAGCTACCGGAGGTGCCTGGAGCCTTGGTTCAGCGCGTGCGCCAGATGACTCTCAACGAGGAGACCGAAGAAGGGGAGGCGAAGGGCGACGAAGTGTCGGACGAGGACCTGCAAGCCCATCCGTCAGCCCAGGGCGCTGAAGCAGTGGTTGGATCGAACGCTGAGGCCACTCCCAAAGTGCCTGATGCCTCCTGGCGGGTCCAGACTGACACGACCGACGAGCAGCTAGCCGCATCCGGACCTGAGGATACCGCTGGCATATGTGAAGAGCAGTAGCGACTTGCGCTCCCGATGCGCCCGGCCCGAGGAACTCGGCGGCATGTCACGCGAAGTGCTTCAGAAGATCTTGGCGCGGGCTGGCGTAGCCTCGCGGCGTAAGTCGGAGGATCTCATCAAGGCCGGCCGCGTGGCAGTCGACGGAATCACCGCCACGCCGGGGCAGAGGGTCGACCCAAACACACAGAGTATCACCGTCGACGGCACGCCGATCAGCCTACCAGCCAAGCTGCATTATCTGATCCTCAACAAGCCACGCGGGTATCTGACGTCGCGAGCAGATCCACACCATACGCGCTTTGTCTATGACCTTCTCCCCGCCGAATTGCGCCGGGCACTTTTCACCGTGGGGCGTCTCGACTGCGAGAGCGAGGGTCTGCTGCTGCTTACTAGCGACGGTGACCTAGCTCACCGGCTGATGCACCCGCGCTACGAGGTACTTCGGGTATATCATGTGGCGGTCGTCGGGCCGAGGTCAGCCGTACATGCCCTGCGACACGGTGCTGAGCTGGCTGACGGCTCCGCCTACCCCGAGCGGGTGACCGTGCTAGCGGAGTCTGCCGAGGGTCTTGTTCTCGAACTTGGGCTGCGTGAAGGGCGCAAGCGCGAGGTACGACGGCTCTGCGCGGCGGCTGGGCTGGAAGTGCGCCGGTTGTGCCGCGTGGCCTACGGGCCGGTGCACCTAGGGGACCTGGCGCCTGGTCAGTGGCGCCGGCTTACCCAGGATGAGGTGAGGACCCTGCGGCGGACGGTCGGGTTGAGTGATTCGTCATGAGCGAAGCCGAACCCAAGGGCACGAACCTTTCTGTCTATGCCGCGACTGCAGCTGGTGTTGCGGCTGCAGTGGTTATCCTGTGGCTGCTAGCGGCGGGACTCCTGCCGCTAGGCGTGCCAGGCGAATGGACCTGGGAGCTGCGCCCGCTGCCCAACGCCCTATCCACCACCGCCCTCGCGACAGCATTCGTCCTGGTACTCGCCGGGGCCTTCCTTCTCGACGCAGCGCGCCGTCCAAGACTGCGATTGATCCAGGCAGCCGTGGCGCTGGCATTCCTCGTCGTGGCCAGCTATGAACTGCCCCTGCAACTGTTGAGAGCCGAGCCAGGTGGCTGGGCGCGGGCCACTGTCGCCGTGTGCGCAGACCTGACTATGGGCTATCTCACGGAGGCCGTACGCCTTGACAGCTTGCGAGACCTGAGGGAGTGGCTGCGGGATGTGCAGCACAGAACGTGCTGGGGAGCGGCGCCAGCGAGAGTGGTCACACATCCGCCAGGGCCGGTTTTGGCCTTCCGCGCGTGGATCGCGCTCGTGGAGCGGAATCCGGCACTACAACGCCTCGCGGGTCGAATGTACACGCCCGAAAGTGGCACGCGAGGGCAGTTGCTGGCGACCGCCCGGCACGTATGCACCACGCCTCTCGCGGGCATCCACATTGATGCGGCGCTGTTGTCAATATACCTAATGCTTCTGGCCATCCCGCTGGTGGTCTTGGGCACAGCAGGTCTGGCCTGGGCCCAGCTCGGCCCGCGCGTTGCTGCCGTGGCCGCCTGCCTCTCGGCCGCCATACCTTCCCTAGTGGCCTTCGTTCCCAGCATCGACGGATGGAGCACCGTGGTGGCCGTCTGGTCCCTGGCTTGCTGGGCCTGGGCCGTGCGCAAAGGCAGCCTACCTGGTGCTGTGCTTGCTGGCGCCGCCTGGGGTCTGGGACTGCAATGGACCTTTGGACTGTTGGCTCTGGCGCTGTTTTTCGCCTTCGACATGGCGCTTGTCCGACCTCGCAGGCTGGCGGCTCTCAGCGGCGCGCTGCTTGGCGGGATCCTGCTGGCGCACCTGCCTCTCGTGGCGCTGGGATACAATCCGGTTACCAGCTTTCTCGGTTCCACAGCCGCCCACCGCGTGCTCACCCACACCCGTTCCTATCTGCCCTGGTTGGCGCTAAACGCGTGGGACATGCTGGTGTTCGCCGGGCCCGCGCTCGTGGTGGTGGCGGCCGCGGCGTCCACGCGGCGGGAGCGAGGGACCTTGCTACCCGTGGCCGTGACGCTTGGCCTGTTGTTGGTGTCGGGCTCCACACGTGGGGAGGTAGGGCGCATTTGGGGCTTCTTAATGCCTCTGGCGGCGGTTCCTGCGGCTCACCTGCTGTGCCGCTTGGAGGACGTGGGCTTCATAGTCGGTGGCACGCTGGTGCTCGCCGCACAGGTTGCCGTGACGCTTGCGCTGCCTTCCTACCTCCTCCTTGTCAGCGTGTGACAGGGCAGCACTCTTCATAATGCGCGGTGGGGCCGGCGCGGCAATTTCCTCTACCGCGTTGCAGCTAGTACAATTATGCCTGAAATGGATGTCATTCTCGCTGACGTACAACTTCCAGCTCCACTTCGGACGATCGTACCTCAGGCGCCGCCCGAGACCTACGTGGTCGGAGGGGCCGTGCGAGACCTGCTGTTGGGCCGTCCAGTCGGCGACTGGGACCTGGTAACGCCTGCCCCTGAGGCTTTCGCTCAGGCCATTGCTGCGGCGGCCAGGGCACGTGCTGTCCGCCTACACTCAAGTCCTATCGTTCTACGCGTGGTTTGCCCTGGTCTGGAGATAGACGTGGTCGAGATGAGCGCCGGGGGCCTCGTCGCAGACCTCTCTCAGCGAGACTTTACCATCAATGCCTTGGCCATCGCCCTCGCGCCAGAAGAGCTCCTGGTGGATCCCTTCGGCGGAATGCGCGATTTGCGAGCTGGCTTCCTACGTGCTGTGGACGATTACAGCCTGGCGACGGATCCTGTGCGCCTGGTGCGTGCCTATCGACTGGCTGCTGAGCTGTCCTTCTCCATGGCTTCGCGGACGCGGGCCCTGATTCATCGCGATCGGGCTCTGGTCGAATCAAGTCCCCAGCAACGGATCGGGCGCGAGATGTTGAAGCTGCTCAACGCGGTTGGGCCTGCAGCGCTTGCCGTAGTGCAGATGGAGCGAGATGGATTGCTGGACATGCTATTGCCCTGCGTGGCCCCTATGCGCAGCCTCGGCAGAGGTGGCTTTCACCACCTGGATGTGCTGGGCCACACGCTAGAGGCACTGATCCTTGCCGACAGGCTGATCTCGGCGCCACGGCGTGTCTTCAGCCAGGCTGCCCACGTTTTCGACGCCTATCTCCGCCGTCCAGACTCGCGCGCTGCATTGCGAGCTGCTGTTCTCTTCCACGACCTTGGCAAGCCCGATACCTACCGCCGAACCTCCGACAACCGAAGTCTCTTCTATGGACACGAGGAATTGGGCGCGCAAAGGGCCGAGAAGATCCTGCGGGACTGGGGATGGCCCAGGTCCCTGCGCGACACGGTTGCGCAGCTTATCGATGCCCACCTTCGGCCATCCCAGCTTGCGCGGGGGAGCCTTGAGCAAGGCCAACCTGTGACCGACCGAGCTCTGCGACACATACAAGCGGATATGGGGGAGCACCTGCCCGCGCTTTTTCTCTTGGCCGCGGCCGATATACAGGCCTCGCGCGGCCCAGCCACCAGCCCTGTCGAGCAGCACATCATGCTTGCTCTTCTGGACGAGATGATGGGGCGCACGGAACGCCTGAACGAGATCCCCGCCCGTACCAGGTTGGTCACAGGTAGGGATCTCATGGACACGCTGGGGCTTCCGCCTGGGCCCGAACTGGGCAGGTTGCTAGACGCGGTCGAAGAAGCACATGAAAAGGGCCAGATTGCCACGCGCCAGGATGCGCTGGACCTGGCCAGAAGATTGGCGCGGCAGGCCCAACCACGTCAGACCTGTGACGACAACCCCAGGGGGAAGTGATGGTGTCCCTCGTTCTCCTATCGGCCCTAGGCCTGGCTGCGACGCTATCCGCGGCTAACCTGGACGAGACGACGCTCATGCCCAAGTTCAACCTCGTCTCGAACTGCTCCTTTGAGGCGGCGGACGAGGCCGGGAAGCCCAAGGGCTGGGACCTCTACGCCCAACCTCAGCACTTCAGCCTCGCCGATGATGCCCTCCACGGCCAGAAGGCATTGGTGGCGGCGGCCCCCGAAGGGACCACAAAGCACACGGCCGCCAGGCAGACGTGCACTGCGATTGAGGGACAGGAGCTGGTCTTGTCAGCGTGGCTCAAGGTCAGGCGTACGGACGGCAAGTTGATCCGCGTCTACCTCGAGTTCCAGGATGAGAACGAGCAACGGTTGTCGATACAACCGGCCGACTGGGCGGGCAACCTCGACAAGTGGACCAAGCTGGAGGTCAAGGCGCAAGCCCCGCCGCTGACGGCCCGGGCCGTAGCGCTGGTACCCTATCTTTTTGGGAGTGCGGATGTACTTGTGGACGCCGTGAGCCTGGCGTCAGCTGACGGCAGCCCCGTCACGCGGCCTGAAGCTGTTGTGTCCAATCTGCGGACAGTTCTGCGGAGGCCTGACTACCTGCGGCTGGCCTGGGACAGCAATGCCGATGCCCATGTGATCGAGTGGCGAAGCCTCAGGCCCAAGCGCAGGCCCTGGCAGCGTGTCGAGAACGTGCGCGAGAGGGAATATACCATCATCCTTCTCTCCCCTGACACCGAGTACGAGGTGCGCGTGTCCACTGCTCAGCCGGACTTCTGGGACGAGAAAGGACAGAAGATTTTTCTCGTCAAGCCGGCCATGTCGCAACCACTGGTTGAGAGCACGAAGGCCTGGCAGCCGCGTATCTGGGCTGGCTTCAAGCTGTGGCCGTCGGTGCATCTCGGTACCTTCCCCGATGGCACCCTCTATCCTTGCATCGAGGCGTACGAGGGAGCCTTCTACGTGCTGGAGGTGCGTGACAGCGAGCTGTACCTCTCTCGCGTTATCCCCGAAGACCTCAAGCCCGAGTGGACCAAGTTGGTGGTTGAGCGTGAGCCAGGCTGCTACCAGGGCATCCCCGACACCTGCATCCTACACGACAAGTTATGGATCACGTGGAATCGCCAGGCTACAGGCCGTCCCGACTATGACATCACCCAATCGCGTCAATTCCTCACCTACTGGGACCTGACGACCAACGAGCGCGGGCCCACCGTGACCCTGGAGCCAGAGAAGCCGGGGCGGGGTACCTGGGAAGGCGGCTTGGCGGTGCTTGGCGGCCAGCTTTGGGTGATGTGGATGGAAGTGAGACTGGAGGGGGATCGACGCCGGACGCAGATTGTCTGTGCGCCCTACGATATGGAGGTGGGGCTGGGCGAGCGGGTCGTCTGGCAGGATTGCCCGACCGTGTATCCCTACGGACCTTCCCTGTCATCCATCGACGGCGAGCTGGCGCTTCTCTTCTCGGACCTTGCCGCGCTAGAGAAGGAGCCGCAACAAGAGCCGCTGCTATGGGTGCTGTTTGACGGGAAGACCTTCCACGGGCTCCGCTGGCTTAGGACACTGGGGCGCCATCGTTACGCCAAGGGCGTACAATTCGGCCGTAGCTTCCTGCTGGCCTATAAGAGCAACAGCCGGTGGCTCAAGTGGAGCTATCGCTTTCACGACATCGCTCTGACCAAGCTCGGGCCCGGAGCGGGTGACGCGAGCACTATCGCCTATGTGGACGATATGAAGTACAACTCCAGTCCCGACGTGACCCTATACAAAGGTCAGATCTACGTCGTTTACAATAAATTCGAGCACGCTTACGACGACCTGAAAGCCCCGACGAAGCTTTACGGCACCTTCATTGGCAGGATTGAGCCAGAGGTAGGCACGGGCGGATAGGGCATTGATAGATCTGCGTCGTTAGACACCCCGCACCCCGCAGCAGTCCACAAGCCGTATCTCTCAGCACCAGAACGTCCAAGGCTTGCTCATAAGCCTTGGCAGCAGATACTGTCATTGACTGGCGGCCGGTTGGGTAGATTCTGTGCTCTCCGCGGGCTCTGTGCCCTCCTTGGGCTTGGCTTCTGGAGCACCCTCGGGAGCCGTCTTCTCGGTTACCGCCTCGGTGATCTCGCGCTGCTGTTGGTACAATACCCCGTCGCGGTA
>JAKORR010000645.1 GCA_029777735.1 Armatimonadota bacterium
GCGTTATCTGCAGGCCAGTGACGGTCTTGTCTGCCGGGCTGGTCAGCTCGATTTCGCCGACCTTCCCACGCGGCCGGACAATGCGTCCTACCCACTGGCCGCCGTCAAGCTGCGAGCCAGCCGGGTCGGGCGGTCCCTGCCACCGCGTCTGTGGCGCGGGCCAGACCTTGTAGCCACCCCAGTTGCGCCAGATGCGCTTGGTGGCCGACAACGCTCCTGCACCCTCGGCGCTGGTCGCGGGCCCCGTAGCCTGGACCTCGTCCAGATTCACCCACAGCAGCGGCTTGCTGCCGATCTTATACTCCATGATACGGCCGCCGAACTCCGGCACCGCCACCAGCGCCACGATACCGTTGGTCATCTTGAGAGCCCGGTGGCCATAGAAGTCCGCCTCAAAGACCTGCACTTGGTCCGCAGGCCTGATGTCCGCGGCCTCCATCCCGTAGCCATAGCCACCGGTTATGGACGGCACGCTGCGGCGGGGCTGCGCCTGCTGCACGCCGCCACCACAGCCGGCGCAGAGAGTGACCACCACGGCCAACAGGAGAGCGATACAGAGAGACGCGCCTCTCATGAGTCCCTACCTCCGACACTGGCTTCCTGTGAAAGGTTACCACTCCACACGGGGAACGGGAAGAACTCCGCTGGCTGAATCCTCTCTCGTTCCCTAACGCCCGGTCACCGCGGCGGTTCGAGCAGGGGCACGCGGATGCTGAGCCGCTCCTCAGATCGCGGCTGGAAGCCCACGCCACGGGCGCCGATCACCCCCCACCGGACTCTCTTCGGCACCGTCACACGCAGGGCCACTCTGCCGTCGGCGAGCTCCTGCCTCAGGGCGGCGACGCGGAAACAGGCCTCACGCTCATCCGTGTAACCAAGTCAGACTGACGCGTATTGGCTGTTGGGGCTGTGGCGCCGTGGCCATATTGCCCGCGGGCCGCTGCGAGACCAGCAGGAGGGCAGCGTCGCAAGGATCGGCGTATCGATTAGTGCCTTCGGTAGCTGTGGAGAGAACCAAGAAGCCAAGAGAGCGCCAAGCAGCTTTGACACTGTCGTCAGTGCCTCCCAACTCCGACCCTTCTCCAGTCTCAAGTGCAGATTTATGGTCTACAGAAGGTTCTCGTCCAAAGGTCACAACCGCCGGTGTTCCTGGCGCAGAATAGGCGATCCTCAGAGCGGAGGCGAGAGGTCCTCCTAGCGCCGCCTCTTCCGCCGGCCCTGAGATATCAAGAGTAATGCCCACACAAGTTGCCAACCTAGTCAGCAACCAGACCAAGAGCAGAGACAAACAACGCCGCCAAGGCATACTAGCCATGCGCCCCGTCTCTTGTTGCGGGTATAGACTCCGGAAGGTGCAGACCAGTTCCAAGGCGCGTAACACTCAGGAGCGACCGCCTGAGGCCTGGCGTCTATACCGTCACAAGAGCTCCGCCCTCTGGCAAGGCCAAGGAGAACACGGAGCGCAGGCATAGGGTAGGGAAGGCTGGACGAGTGAGCAGTTTCTCGGAACGTGGCCCTCGCCCTCCTCAAGTAGCCCAGACAAGGCGTTCGCTATCCAAGCAGCCGTGCAAGGTCATCGTACGCACCTTCGAGCCGACGGTAGAGGTCCTGATACAGAGTGTAGTAGCCCTCATAGAGCCTATGTGCGTCGGGATTCGGCTGCGTCGATTCGGCGGTCTGTATCGTCGCCGTGCAGGCTTCCTGTACTGAGGACCAAACGCCCGTGCCGACGCCCGCCAGCAGGGCCACGCCAAAGGCAGGGCCTTCGTCCACGTTGATTGTCCAGTGCGTCTCACCCGTCACGTCGCTCTGAATCTGTCGCCACAGCCGCGACTTTGCTCCGCCACCTGATGCTCTGACCTGTGAGAAGCTCACACCCATGGCCTTGATTATCTCGAAGCTGTCACGCATTCCAAAGGCCACACCCTCGAGTACAGCCCGCGCCAAGTGACGCTTGTCGTGCATCAGCGATAGGCCGAAGAACACTCCCTTGGCGTTCGGGTTGGGGTAGGGCGTACGCTCGCCGGTCAGGTAGGGCAGGAAGACCAACCCATTGGCTCCGGGGGGCACCGTGTCCGCCTGTGCGTCTATCAGTTCGTAAGGATCACGCTCGAGGCGCGCGGCTACGGCTACTTCTTCACTGCACAGGGCGTCGCGCAACCATCGCACCGACCCGCCCGCCGATAGCATCACGCCCATTGTGTGCCACTTGCCTGGTACGGCGTGGCAGAAGGTATGGGTGCGCAGCTTCCCGTCCGTCAGCGGCTCGTCAAGGCAGGCGAAGACCACGCCGGACGTGCCCAGCGTGCTGGATACTACGCCAGTCTCGACTATACCGTTGCCCACAGCGCCGGCGGCCTGGTCGCCGCCTCCCCCGACCACGGGCGTTCCGAGCGCCAAGCCCGTCGTTGCCGCCGCCTCCTCGGTCACGCGCCCGCTGATTTCCGGTGACTCGAAAACCCTGGGCAGCCACTCCTCGGACAGTCCAATCCCCTTGATCATCGCCTCGGACCAGCGCCTCTCGGGCACGTTCAGCAACGATGTACCCGAAGCGTCCGAAACCTCTGTCGCGTACTCTCCTGTCAGGAGAAAACGCACGTAGTCCTTGGGCAGTAGTATCTTGCACACGCGTGCGTAATTCTCGGGCTCGTTGTCGCGCAGCCACACGATCTTGGGCGCCTGGAAGCCAGCCAGTACAGGGTTCAAGGTCTCAGCTACGACAGTTTCGTAGCCCACGGCCTCGTGAATCCATTGGCACTGGGCGGCTGTTCGCTGATCGCACCATAGGATTGCTGGGCGGATGACCTTGTTGTCCCCGTCAAGGAATACCGAGCCGTGCATTTGGCCCGAGAGGCCCACGCCCTTGATCTGGGTTGGGTCGACGCCGCTATCCGCCAGGACGCTGCGTATCGTAGCTACTGCTGCCCGCCACCAGTCCGCGGGATCCTGCTCGGCCCAGTTGGGGCGCGGCACGGCCATTGGGTACTCAGCGAGCGCCGAAGCTATAACCTGGCCCCGTTCGTCGATGAGCAGGGTCTTGGTCCCCGTGGTCCCCACATCCAATCCCACCAAGAAGGCCATCGCTTATCCCTCCTGATCACAAGCCGAAACCGGCGGTATCCTAGCCAGGGGCATCGACAGCCCTAAGCTCTGGAGGCCACTCCGTCGGCGTCCCTGAGCTACCCGGCCCAGCTTATCGGCGCTGCAAACCGAGCTTATTGTTCTTCACTCTAGAGCGGCTGGACCTCCACGGGCTGCCCTAGGTCAGCCGACTGCCAGGCTGCCTCAGTGAGCCGAATCACACTGAGGCCACACTCTGGAGGAGCCTGGATCTCCTGCTCGCCCCTGATTGCCGCGATGAAGTTATGGTCCGGGTCACCGTAATTGGGCAGGTCCGTGCCCGCCAAGACCGTACGCTGCTCGCCGCCGAGCCAGGCGTGGACCTCGCTGCCGATGCCGGGTATCTGGTAGGTAGCGTCCTCGCAGTACAGCGCGATGTGTTCGTAGAAGTTAACGGCATGGCCGATCACCGAGAGGTTGCACAGCGCGCCACCCTCGAACTCGACACTAAGCGCCGTCAAGATATCCACCTCAGCGTCCAAATTGTTCGCCATTGCGAAGACGTGCTTGGGTTCGAGGCTTGTCATCCACAGCACGATATCCAGTAGATGGCTGCCCGAGTCGTTGAGCTGTCCGCCGCAGGAGTAGGCCCTTTGGCTGCGCCAGGTTCGCCTGCTCATTTGGCTGCGGTACCAGTTTTGCGACTGGAAGGCTGCTACAAAGTTGACCTTGCCTGCCTCGCCGCCGACGATCTTCTCGCGGCAGTAGCGGTAGGGTCCCATGTAATGACGCTGGTACGAAATACCCATGACCAGCCCCGTTTCCCTGACCTTTTTCACCACGTCGAGAGCCTGCTCGGTTGTACAGACCATGGGCTTCTCGCTCAGCACGTGAAGACCAGCGTCGAGCGAATCCATGATTTGCTCGTAGTGGAAGACGTGGGGTGTGCTGATCTCCACCGCGTCCATTTCGACCTTGGCCAGCATCTCCTGATAATCCTTGAACTTGGGGAGCTTGGCCAGTTCCGGATGAGCCTCAGCAGTGGCTTCCAGTGCCGCCTCAGCCGGGTCCGAGAGGGCGACTATCTTCACCCCTTCCATGGTCTTGAGCCTGCCCATGTGCCCCCGCGCGTTGCCCCCGCATCCAATCATGCCTACCCGTATTGTTCCGTCTGCTGACACGATGTTTCGACCTCTCTTGGATGAAATCTGATTTCCTCAAGCAGCCTTACGCTGCGATCCAACCGAGCCAAGGCGCCGGGCCAAAGGCCCGCAACCCGGCCCCAATTCCACCCCGTCTAAGAAGGACCTTCTCCAGCGGGTAGCAGATGTAGTCGCAGGCTTCTCTGGAGACTAACCGCTTACTCCCCTGGCTATCCATTCGTCGATGGCGTCGTCGGCACGCGGCCGGACGAGTTCACCGTCATCATTTAGGAGGCGAGAAGAACCAGCGCTACCGCATCAGGAAGCCTCCCGAGAATCAGTTCGATAAGTACCGAAAGGCCCCTGGCCAGTTCCACCCGCAATGCATCGCTGAGGACCTCAACCGTTTCCTGAGCTTCATGAATCTCACTGGGCTGTCCCAGAGCGACAAGCTGGTGGACTTCGCCCGAAACGCGGCTCAGTTCCTGCTGAGGCTTCAGACGGATGCCTTTGGCCTTGCTGAAGCCTACGAATACGACGCCGCAGCAATTCGTGACGCTCTGGTTGCCGAGCCCAACATGGGTTACGGACTCAAGAAGGCCAACATGTTTGTGAGAGATATGGTGGCTTGGGGCGTATGGCGAGAACTGAGTAACCTCCCTTTGGTTGATGTCGCCAGCGACCGCAACACCATGAGGGTGGCCTTGAGGACACGTGTACTCCAAACAGGCATACCCTTGCTCTCAAGCTTCCTGGACATCTTCTGCCACCAGTACGTCTGCATTGACGCCGCGAGTGCGGAGGCTTGGCGGGCTGTCTGGTGGGCATGGGCAGAGAAGGACCCACAAGGCGCACCAGTGTCCCCCTGCCTGATGGATTTCCTCCTGTACCGCATCGGCCGGGATTACTGCAAACATGCGCTGGTGCGCTACCAGTGTACGAGAGGACACACCTTCTACCACTTTGGTGCGCGGCTCAGGATCTGCCGAATGTGTCGCGCGGAGGGGCATCAGGGCGAGGTGTGGCCAACAGAGCACGTACTGCCCTGCCAGGCTGTGCCCGAGGAGCTTCCCCGTGACGATGACGGCCGCCTCCTGATCAGCGAGCAGAACCTCCTCTACACGCTCGATGGCCGATGTCCCTTCGACTCTGTGTGCCAGCCGAGGTCGGCCTCCTTTCGCGCCTATGAGGCGCCGCGGTCCATATCCGTCAAGGGACAGACAGGCTGGATTGAGGCCTACGCTGAGAGAGACATGGGTGGCGGCGGGCTCATGAGCTGAGTCCTTTCCTGCTCCGGCAGAAAGCTGCGCCTCGCTTCGACAAATGGACGTGCGCGTGGCTTCCCTGGCGGCCTACCAGTGAGCGGCGAGTCGGTGCAGATCTGCGAGCCGGGCGATAGTGCCAGGCCTCAGGGCGACTGCCGTAGGCGCAGACCTGCATCCCCCGGCCACTACAATTCTCTCTCTTTCATGATATAGTCCTTAAAATACATGAATTACGTAGTTTGCAATCTTTATGGTTATGACTTAGACAAGATCTAGGCCCACATTCCACGTGAGAAAATTGCGCGTCCTGGCGGGCGTGCGTCTCAACTGCCACAGAGCATGGTGCCCCTCGCTACAAGAACCCCAGCGACTCGTTGATGTCCCTTTGGTATTCCTCGACGGCGAGGGTCTCCACTTCCGCGACTCTCACAGGCCGGCCCGTTGCCGCCGACTCGTATACCGCGTAGCAGATGGCCTCGGCCTTGTAGCCCTCCAGGCCATCCGTCTCCATGGGCATGTCGTAGAGACACGCGTCGATAAACTCCTTGAGCTCATGCGCCACGGTGTCCTCGATCCCGCGCGGGAAGAACTGCTCACGCTGCTCCTCCGTCAGCGACTTGCGGAACTCGGCCTCCAGCTCCTCGCGCGAGAGCTCTATGCTGTCGGTCTTGAGGCCCTGGCTCCAGTCCAGCATGCCCTCGGAGCCGTAGATGGCTCGTTTGCCGAAGCCCGCGCCGTGGCATTGAGACGTCAGCGTCCACTGCCCAACCGTTGACATCCCCTCGAACTTCAGAATCGCAATCATGGTGTCCTCGACATCCACGCTGATAAGGTCACCGCCTAAGGGCTCGCGCTCAGAATAACGGTAGGGCCAGAAGGACCGTGTGACGGCGTAAACTTCCTCCACTGGCCCCACGTGGTAGCGGAATAGGTCGGCGAAGTGGACACCGCCGTCGAGGGTCCAGCCCGCACCTGCGTCCATGCGGTGCTCACGCCACGTCCAGTACCACAGC
>JAKORR010000646.1 GCA_029777735.1 Armatimonadota bacterium
ACGGTGAGCAGCCGCAGCCTGCAGCAGGGCGGGGTAGAGATCAAGTGGCGCTGGTCGGATGAGCGCGAGATCATCCCGCTCGACGGCGCGGTGGAGCGCATCGCGAAGATGCTGAGTGAGGGGTAGGTAGAGCAGGTATCGTGGTGTAAAAACGCCGCGACTGAACTTCACGGCTCCCGGTTTAGAAGAATCACGGACAGGAGCAGGCCAGATGACGGGTCTGCTCCTGTTTGTGTTAATTGCCTCACCATTGACGTCCCCGAGAAGTCGTAATTTGCCTTATAATAGACATAGTCGGTTCTCTTTACTCGATCTTGCCGGGAGAGGTTGCCGTGAGTAGGAAAGAAGAAGGTAACGATTGGGGCGCTGCCCTTTTTGTGTTTGGAGTTCTCGCGGCCATCAGTGTTGTGAGCTTGAGTAGTGATGCTAACTCTAGTTCACGCAGCCGCGATCCGGTAGATGAAGTGGATGATGCCCTATTTCAAATGGAGCTTGATGAGGCGCAAGAGCTTTTCGAGCAAGAGCAACGAGACCATGCGATTGACGAAGCGCTACGCGAGCATCGGCGAGAGGACGAGGGATTCTCGAATTATTACGGCCAGCTGTATGATCAGTTAGAGGACCAGGACCAAGCAACGGATGGTGACTACGCTCGACCCGCTATTTGCCAATGCCACGAAAACTTATACGACTGTAAGGACTTTATCTCGCACAGCGCCGCGCAAAGCTGTTATAAGACGTGCCTCAACAGGGTTGGTCATGACGTGCACTGGCTGGATAGTGACGATGACGGCATAGCTTGCGAGGACCTACTGAGGTAGGGTGGCAGTCATGTTATTACGGGTAACGTCAGCGGGAGACAGTGAAGAGTGGGCATCGTAGGGTGCCCGGGCCAAGTCAACAGCATTCACCGCGAGTAAACTTCGCGGCTCCCAGTTGAGAAGATAGACGATCAGGAGCAGGCCGGAATACGGGTCTGCTCCTGTTTCGTTGTTCGCGAATCCGCGTTTGAGGAATGGCGGCGATGGACGGGAGGCCCGTGTTGGCGGGGCTTTCATACTTCGTGTACGATACCTCTATTAGCCACAATTACTTCCCCATTTTAGCGCTAGCTGTAACCACTCTGAGCAGGTACAAAGCACAGCGCACATAGAAGGGACATACGCATGATTAAGAGGCTGGGAGTCCTCGCGTTGCTACTGCTACCCATCGTGCTCTCCGGTTGTGGCGAGGATGGGTGTAATCAAGATGAGGTCGCCGAGTTCTTAGACACCTTTGAGCGCAACGAAGAGCGATGGTACAACGCTCTTCGTCTTGCTGAGAATACTGCACGAATCGCTTTATCTGATCGGATCGCTGATCTTCAGGACATCACTGACGATCTGCGGGACATTGAGGCACCAGAGTGTACACAAGAGTTTAGTCAAGCTGTTCTCACGTATCGAGAACTTACTATCGAGTACTTGATTGACTTCATGAGCGATGAGCCGGAGAGCCGGCAGGCCCGTTCCTACAGTGCAGCTCTTGAGGCAGAGCTTGTAGTAGTAGAGGAAATGGCAAAACTATATCATGAGGCAGAGCTGTTTGAGCGTTACGCTGAGATGAGCGGCATTACAGTTGAAGAGGCGGAAGCTGACCTGAACGAAATGGTCGAGATGATACAGGAGCAGTCGGAGGAAGAAGGCGAAGAGTAACCATCTGACGGAGCGCATCGCGGAGATGTTCGGCGAGGCGTAGGGGCGGGGAAACGCTCTAAACGAGAGTTATGATTCACACGGCAGGCAGAACGTTGTGGTGGAAATCCATCACGGCTGTTCTGCCCGCTGTTCGATCTCCTCTGCGAGTTGCCCGTGTGCACCGACCACGCGGTAAACGTCGAGTTGGGTCAGGCCGTGCGTGTACGAGTTGAAATGCTCTACTTCTGCGCCCAACCAGTCCTCCACCTCGCCATCGAAGCGGGTCTGATGTGTATCGATTATGAAGACCGTATGCCCGGCTGCTAGCCAGTCGGCGAGAAGCTCCTGTTTCCCAGGCTCCAGAAAAGCGTGCTGACCAACCTCGGGCCCCAAGTAAACGGTCGTCTGCCAGTAGCAGCAACCGCCATAGGTCATTGTATTCAGCGGTGCACGGTTACCGGCTTCCCACTCGGCGAGCAGGTCGCGTGCTGCTTCGCGATAAGCATTGCCTGCTTCCCACCCTGACTGGTAGAGCGCACTCTCGCCCGGTGGCAGAGGCACAGCCTGTGTGTCCCAGGGGATGGCAGCGTTGAAGGCAAGCCAGCGCCCCAACACGGGTACTAGCACGATGGCACCGATGAGCGGTGCCCACTTGCGGGGGACGAGTGCCAGCCCGGTCGAGAGCGTCAACGCCATCAACAGCACCACGAAGCTTGGCATCGTCATCACGTAGCGGCCCGGCAGCGTGTATAAGTATTGCTGAATAAGCCACGGAAGACTCAGTATCAGGACGCCACCTGCCGTGAAGAGGAAGGCCCGTGATCGCCGGCCTGTTGCTGCGAGTGCCAAACCTCCACCCGCGATGATAAGCGCGTACCAGCCAAAGTACGCGCCGGTGAGTGCCTTAAGTTCTGCAGCGTTTGCCGACAACACGCTAGAAATGCCGGCTGGCCCCAGACGGAGTAGTGACAGAGCACCGCCGACAGTTGCCTGTTGCACGTAGCCCTGCTGGGTGGCGACGGCGAGCCCAGCCAAACCGAGGGCAACCCCGAGGCCCGCACTGAGCATGTTGTAGGCTAGCGCTCGCCATGCCGGTCGTCGTGGTAGCAGCAACGGGGCCAGAAGGCTTAGGGGAATGAACAGCAGCGCGGAGAGTTTGACAAGGTAGGCAAGCCCCAGCAGCAGCCCGCCCCCGATACTCAACGCGATGCGAGGACGACGTATCTGCCATATGGCGATAGTGAGCGCCGTGAGCGACAGGGCCGAGGCGACGGGGTCGCTGAGAGCCTGCCTCTCGTGAAAGAGTGCAATCGGCACCACGGCATATAGTAGAGCTGCCAGCAGTCCAGCTCGCTTTCCTCCCAGTAGGCGGCCCAGCTGAAGGCAGCTCGCTACTGCGAGGGCCGAGGCAAGGACCGTGACCATCCGCCCCACCAGAGGAGCCTCCGTGCCGTGTGGCTGAAATACCGCAATCAGAAACGGCTGCATCAGCGTCGTGCGTGACCGGAAAGCCCCCTCGTGGTTGAGGATCTGCTCTGCATAGTGAATATAGGTCGTTTCGTCGATGTACAGAGGCGCGCTGTCGAGATTTACCATGCGAAAGGTGAATGCCAGCCAGATTACAAAGATGGCGGCAAACAGCCAGCGGTACTGCGTGCTCACGTCAGGACTGACAGGTCTGGAATGATGGCGGAATGTCTGCATGGGGAGTGTCCTTCCTAACAAAGGCGAGGCGCGGCTGGACGGAGTCTGCTCCGCGGGTTGCTGCGCAGCCGCTAGTCGCCGAGCGGCTTGACCCAGGGCCTCAGCGATAAGGTCGTGCCGCCCATCACCGAGGCGTAGAGGCTGTTCGCCGCCTCGCTGAAGCCTGCCACTGTCACGAGCGTGGCGCCCATCGCTTGCGCGCGGCGCATGGCCTCGAGCATCATGGCCCGGCCGAGCCCGCGCCGCTGGTGCTCCGGCGCCACCCCAACTGGCTCGAAGTAGCCCGTGCGCGTCGCGTCGTCATACCACAGCGTGCAGAAGCCCGCGAGCTCTCCATCCGCCGCTGCGGCGACAATGTCGAGGTCGCGGCGGTAGAGGGGCAGCCGCTGAACGTTGCGGTACCATTCCCAGCCTTCGTATGCGGCGTCAGGCTCGTCCGGGTGAAAGGCGCGCCATGATACCCAGCTGCGCGCCGGCAGCTCATCTGCATCGCCCAGCGCGCGGACTGTGTAGCCGGGGGCGGGGGATGGCGCTGGCAGCGGCCCATCGAGCACACGCTGGTGCTGGCACTCGGCGCCTTCTCGCTGCGTGTAGCCGCGTTCCGCAAGCAGACTCTGCCGCAGCGGGTCGTCCTCGTGCGCCCACACGACAACCCGGGGCGATCCATCCGGCCCGGGCGCGCCGAGCCGGCTCTCGGCTGCGTCGAGCATCTCCGCTTCGAGCTCGCGCGAGCGAGCGGCGGGGTGCACTTGCAGAAACACATGGCCGGGGTCCTCCGGGTTCAGCACGGCGGCGATCTCCCCGCCTGCCGTCTCCCAGATGGTCACGGCACCATCCAGCGTGTCGATCTCCTGGCAGTTGGCACGCACGTGCCAGCGCCAGTAGTCGAGCCGGGCGACCTGCCAGCTTCGCTCCTGCCGGTCATTCAGCAGGAACACGTCGCGCAGAAAGGCACGAACGCGCCAGAAATCGTCTTCACCCCGGTAGGTCTGCGGGGTGACCGGATCGTTGAGGGTTGGGCTGACTTGGCGTTGCATGGTGTTCCTCGGCGGCAGGCGCTGATTGGGTTCAGAGGCACCGAAACAACGGTGAATTTAGGCGGGGATGGATGGGAGTCGAACCCACCGGAGTCTGCTCCGCAGCCTCCCAACGGTTTTGAAGACCGCGCGGCCCACCGGGACCGAACCACCCCCTCGAATGTCATCTCCG
>JAKORR010000647.1 GCA_029777735.1 Armatimonadota bacterium
CGAGAGTAGAACTCAACCACGAGCTGTTCGTCGGCCGGGACCTCGATGTCCTCGCGGGCCGGCAGGTCAAGGACCCTTATTGACCTCTGCTCGTAATCCACCTCGAGCCAGCGAGGGGCGATACGGGCACCCACATCGACGGCCTCGACGATGGGCGGCAGATTCTTGCTTTTCTCCCGGACGGTCACCACATCTCCGGGACGCACGCGATACGAGGCAATAGTCACCACATGCCCGTTTACCGCGAAGTGGCGCTGACCGATGAGCTGTCGGGCTTGACGACGGCTACTGACAAACCCGGCGCGGTAAACAACGCTATCTAGGCGCGTCTCCAGCAGGCGCAGCAGGTTGTCGCCTGTGACACCCGGCATCCGCTCCGCCTGTCCGACATACCGCTTCATCTGGCCTTCCAGGATCCCGTAGAAGGTCCGAAGAGCCTGCTTGGTGCGCAACTGCAGTGCGTAGTCCGTACGGCGCCGGCGCCTTTGGGCATGCTCACCAAACTGCCCCGGCGGGTACGGCCGTTTCTCCACAGCGCACCTGGGCGACAGACAGCGCTGTCCCTTCAGATAAAGCTTCCGGCCCTCGCGCCGACAAAGTCGGCATACCGGTCCAGTGTATCGTGCCATAATGCAACTTCACCTCCGCCGCGCTTCGTCGACTAAACGCGGCGCCTCTTCTTGGGCCGACACCCGTTGTGGGGTAGCGGTGTGACGTCGTAGATCTCCCGAACCTCGAGACCCGCCGCCTGAAGCGCCCGGATTGCTGTCTCGCGGCCTTGTCCTGGTCCCTTGACGAACACGTCCACACGTTTCATCCCGTATTCCAGCGCCCGTTGCGCCGCGTGCTCCGCGGCCAACTGCGCCGCGAAGGGCATCCCCTTGCGCGTGTGCTGTAGCCCCACCGACCCCCCGCTGGCCCACGCAATCGCGTTGCCATCCGGGTCGGTTATCGTCACGATCGTGTTGTTGAAGCTCGACTTGATGTGAGCATGGCCGTAAGGCACCTGTCGGGTAACCTTGGCCCGCCGCGCAGCCTGTTGTCTGCGTCCCCTACGCATACGATTGTGCCCCCTGTTACTTGTGGACAGCGGCCTTCTTGCGGCCCTTCACGGTCTTCCGCTTGCCCTTGCGCGTTCGGGCATTAGTCCTCGTCCTCTGCCCCCGCACCGGCAGGCCACGCCGGTGCCGCAAACCACGATAGGAGCCAATCTCTACCAGCCGCTGGATGTTGGACTGAATCTC
Organism: Armatimonadota bacterium; assembly: GCA_029777735.1. GTDB lineage: Bacteria > Armatimonadota > Zipacnadia > Zipacnadales > FEN-943 > JAKORR01. Next base: position 1,245 of record JAKORR010000647.1, read on the forward strand.
CTGGCGCAGGTCACCCTCGATCACATAGTCGCGCTCTATGATCTCGCGGATCTTCGAGGCCTCTTCCTCCGTGATCTCCCTGGTTCGCTTGTCCGGGTCTACCCCAGCCCTTGCCAACACTTCCTTGGCTGTGCTCCGGCCAATTCCATAGATATAGGTCAGCGCAATCTCGATGCGCTTGTCTCTGGGCAAATCAACACCCGCAATACGTGGCACGCCAGCGCACCTCCTTAGCCTTGACGCTGCTTGTGGCGAGGGTTCTCGCAGATGATGCGTACCACGCCACGGCGACGTATTATTTTGCACTTCTCACAGCGTTTTCGGACCGACGGCCGTACCTTCATGACTAAGGCCTCCACAACTACAGGTCTACTTCTTGTGCAGCCAGACGATTCGCCCACGGTTGATATCATCTACTGGCAGCTCGACCGTCACCCGGTCGCCCGCCATGATGCGAATCGATCTCTCCCGCATCTTGCCGCTGACGTGGGCCAGCACCATATGCCCGTTCTCAAGTTCCACCTGAAACCGAGCGTTGGGCAATTTCTCAACTACACGGCCGAGAACGCGAAGCACCCGCAGATGCTCCTCCTGCGTCGTCGGCTGCTGGTGTACCTTCCTGCGCCTCTTACCTGATCGCATTAATCACCCGCGACAGGGCCAACCCGGATTTACGGTCTGGAGACCGTCAGTATCTCAGCCCCGTCCTTCGTTACCGCAATCGTATGCTCGAAGTGCGCAGCAGGCAGGCCGTCAGCCGTGCGGGTCGTCCAGCCGTCGGCATCCTGCCGCACTTCGTAGGTGCCCGCTGTCACCATTGGCTCGATAGCCAATGTCATCCCGGGACGCAGCACCAACTCGTACTCCGCAAACTCCCCAGCCTCATAGTAGTTCGGGATCTGCGGTGGCTCGTGCATCGACCTGCCAATGCCATGTCCCACCAGCGCCCTCACCACCCCAAACCCCCGGGACTCCACACATTCCTGTATCGCTCGGCAGACTTCACCCAGTTGCCTTCCCGGCCGACAAAGCCCTAGGGCCTCCGCCAGCGCCTCTTCCGTGGCGCTCAGCAGTCGCTGCCGTAAGTCGTCTACCTCACCCAGGGCCACCGTAAAGGCGGCATCCGTCGTCCAGCCCTCGCAGGTGCAGCCAACATCAATCCCTACAATCGTGCCAGGGGATAGACGCTCCTCGGGGTTGGGTATCCCGTGAACCACTACGTCTTCAATCTCAATGCATACCGTGGCCGGATACCCATTATAACCCTTGAAGGCCGGGATCGCACCTGCCGTCCGAATCTCGTTCTCCGCCAGTGCATCCAACTCCGCCGTGCTTACCCCGGGCCGCATGGCCTCCCGTAGTTTCTCCAAGGTCCGCGCCAATATCGCGCCAGAATGGCGCATCAACTCAAGCTCAGCCGGTGTTTTGCGTGGCACCTTCGGCGGTCGTATTCTTCGCATGCGCCTAACCACCACCGTGCCTCGCCACCGCCTCAACTACGCGCCTCGCCACTTCATCCACCTCACCAACTGCGCATACCGTAACGAGAAGACCACGCTCGCCGTAGAACCCGATTAGCGGAGCGGTCTGCTCTTTATACACTCGCAGCCGCTCGCGGATAGCCTCGGCCTTGTCGTCGTCGCGCTGGTAAATCTTTCCTCCACACTTCGGGCACTTATCACCTACGTCCAAGCCATCGGCGTCTAAGTTGAATATTGCGCTACAATCGCGGCACATTCTTCGCGTCGAGAGCCGCCGTACGACCTCCTCGTCGTCAACTTCAAGATTCACCACCGTCGGCGGCCCCATTCCCAGTTCCTCCAGAGCGTCGCCCAGGGCCTCCGCCTGCGCAAGCGTTCTTGGGAAGCCATCGAACAACACGCCGCTGCTCTGTACATCGCTCTCAGCCAGTCGTTCGCGGGCTATCCCGATCACTACGGAGTCCGGCACGAGTTCACCGGCGTCCATATACCGCTTGGCCTCGCGACCCAAGTCGGTGCCAGCCGCAACGGCCGCTCTTAGGATATCTCCCGTCGACACATGCACCAAGCCAAAGGCATCCACCAAAGCCTTGGCCTGAGTTCCCTTACCCGCGCCTGGCGGTCCGAGCAATATGACAACAGGCGGTGTAGTCGTAGCCGATACCTCCTTAGACAAGGAACCCGCGCATGTGACGCATCAGCAATTGGGCCTCGATCTGCTGCATCGTGTCCAACGCTACGCCCACTACAATCAGCAGCGACGTGCCGCCGACCAGTCCGAAGGTTTTCACCCCGGTAATGTCACCCACATAAAACTGCATGATCGCGATCACGCCTAGATACAGCGCCCCCACCAGCGTGATCCGGTACAGAATCCGATCCAGATAGTCTCTGGTGCGCTCGCCCGGACGAATACCCGGAATCGATCCTCCGTTCTTTTGCAGATTCTCCGCGATCTGTTCCGGGTTAAACGTCACTGCCGTGTAGAAGTACGTAAACACAACCACCAGCACAAAGTAAAGGAAGCTGGCAAAGGCGTTCTGGCCCGGTGTCGTATACTCCACGATCGACAAGATCGCATTGCGCACTGTACCCTCTTCGATACCCAGCTTGGCGATCTGGTTGATGACCGCCGGCGAGCCAAAGAGCTGCGCTATGGTCGCAGGGAACATCGCTACCGATATGGCGAAGATGATCGGGATGACGCCTGCCTGGTTCACTCGCAACGGCAGGAAGGAGGAACCGCCTCCGTAGATCTTGCCGCCGCGCACGCGCTTGGCGTACTGAACCGGAATCTTACGCTGGGCTTGCTGCACCATGACGATCAGGTAGATGGTGCCCAGGAAGATGCCCAGCAGAAACAGAATATTGGCGATACCGATTTCTTGTCCCCGCCACAGTAGCAATGTTTGAGCCACATCTTGTGGCATGCTAGTCATGATACCAACGAAAATGATCAGCGAAATTCCCTGGCCAATCCCCCGCTCGGAGATCATTTCCCCCAACCACATCAGGAACATCGTGCCTGACGTCATCATCAGAATGTCAAAGAGCCGCACTCCCAATCCACCCTGGAATACCCCCATCCCTCCAAACCAACCGATCATACCTGCTGCCTGCAGCGCAGCCAGGGGAATGGTCCAGTATTTGGTCCACTGGGCGATCTTCTTCGGTCCGTCTTCCTCCTTGGACAGCTTCTCTAGCGATGGTATGACCATCACCAGAAGCTGAAAAATAATGGACGAGTTGATGTACGGCATGATGCCGAGCGCCAGGACCGAGAAGCGCCGCAGCGAGCCTCCGGCAAAGGTGTCAAGAATGTCGCCCAGGCCGGCGCCGCGCTGGAACAGGCTCTCCAGGGCACTCTTGTCAACGCCGGGCAGCGGCACGTGAGCACAAGCCACGTAAACCGTGAACATCCACATCACGAACATGATGCGGCGGCGTATGTCGGGAATCCTCAGAGCCTGTACCAGGCCGGCAAGGCGCTCCTTCATCAGCCGATCACCTCGGCTGTACCGCCAGCCTTCTCGATCTTAGCCTTGGCGCCGGCACTGAAGGCATGTGCTCGGACCTGCAGACGCCGGTCCAGTTCGCCCTCACCAAGAATCTTCACACCGTCCCCAATCTTGCTGATCACCCGCTCCTGACGAAGCAGCTCGGGGGTTACGACCGTATCATCGGTGAACCGCGCCAAATCGCCCACATTGACGATGGCAAACTCGCGTCGGAAAAGGCCGATGTTGTGTGCGCGGTTCGACTCGCCCCGCTTCTTGGGAAGGCGTCGGTACAAGGGCGTCACGCGTCCAGCAAAGCCTGGCCGCAAGGACTCTCGTGCCTTCTGCCCCTTCATGCCTCGCCCAGAGGTCTTACCTTGACCCGAGCCGTGTCCACGGCCAACACGCTTGCGCGGCCTGCTCCGACTCTTACTGGGAGTGATATTATCTATTCGCATCCCAATCGCCTCAAGCTTCTGTGACGGGCTCCACAACCACTAAATCCTCGATGACCCTGAGCATACCGCGTAACGACTCGTTGTCGGGCCGGACGACAGTCTGGCCAAGACGCCGCAGCCCTAAGGCCTTCGCTGTCCGCCGGGCCCGCAGATGACAGCCTATCAGACTGCGCCGAAGAGTTATTTTCAGCTTGTTGCCGGACATGACTGTAAGACCTCACGCTGGCATAGGTTATAGGTTAGAACTCGAGGCCGGATTCACGGGCGCCCTCGGCAAGAGCCTTTATCCGCCCGTGGTAGCGCCAGCCACCGCGGTCAAAGACCACCTGCTTAATGCCCTCGGCCTGGGCACGCTGTCCAATGGCGAGGCCCACCAGACGCGCTGCCTCCAGGCACTTGCTCGAGTTCTCGGCAAGTTGGCCCCTGACCTCGGCGTCCAGCGTCGAGGCAGCCGCCAGGGACTGGCCAGCCCAGTCATCGATGATCTGAGCATAGATGTGCCGCCCCGTCTTGGTGACGCACAACCTCGGGCGGTCGGGTGTGCCCTCGACCTTTCTGCGCACCCGCAGGTGACGGCGACATCTGGCAGCTTGAGAGTTCCTCTGAGCCACAGCAAAGCACCTCGTATGGTCCGGCGCCGGGTCCCTTTCCTAACCGGCTGCCCGGCCGGCCTTACCGGCCTTCAGTCGTACTCGCTCTCCGCGGTAGCGGAAGCCCTTGCCCTTGTATGGCTCCACGGGCCGAATCCTTCGAATCTCCGCAGCCACTTGGCCAACCTTCTGCTTATCCGTGCCACGGATCGTGATGATCGCCGTTAGGTACGCTGGCGGCGTCGGGTTCCGTCCCTCTACCTGAATCTCCACACCGGGCGGCGGTTCGTAGCTGACCTCATGCGACAGCCCTACCTGCAGGGCCAGGACCCGACCCCGCATCTCCGCGCGGTACCCCAGTCCGTTCAACTCCAGAACCCGCGTGAAACCATTCGTCACACCCTCAACCATATTGGCAATCAATGCTCGTGTCGTGCCGTGCAGGGCCTTGTGCGGCTTGCGGTCCGTCGGACGCTGTACCGTCACCGTGCCCTCCTCCACTCGTATCGTCATGTCCGGGTGGGCACGGAAAGAAAGCTCGCGCTCCCCGGACCTGACCGTTACGGTGTTGTCGGCATCGACGGTGACTTCTACCCCGTCGGGTATGGGAATAGGCTTGTTTCCAATCCGAGACATGATACAGCCCTCCGACAACTACCAGATGTACGCTATAACTTCGCCGCCGATACCCCGTCGGCGGGCTTCACGGGCGGTCATCACGCCCTGGTCGGTAGATAGGATGGCTACCCCCAGTCCCGACAGCACGCGGGGTAGGTCGGTCCGGGCCACGTATACCCGCCGACCCGGGTTGCTCACACGCTTCAGTCCGTGCAGCACCGGCTCGTTCCGCTGGTCGTACTTGAGGCGAATGCGCATCTCGCGTCCCTTACCCACAAGCTGGTACCCGCGGATGTAGCCTTCCTCATGCATTATCTTCGCAATCTCCAGCTTCATCTTGGAGACAGGGATCTTGACATTATTGTGGCGAGACATGACTGCATTGCGTATCCTCGCAAGCATATCGCCAATTGGATCAGATACCATACCCATTGCACAGTGCCTCCCAAGCACGACGAGGTGGAGGAAGCATCTTCGGGCTGCAACTACCAGCTCGCCTTGCGGACGCCTGGGATGTTCCCAGCCAGCGCGTTCTCGCGGAAGCAAATGCGGCACAAACCAAACTTGCGCATATAGCCGCGCCTGCGGCCGCACAGTCCGCAGCGGTTATAGGCACGAACCCTAAACTTGGGCCTTCGCTGCTGCTTTATCATCCAAGCTTTAGTTGCCACTTGCCCTTATCCCCCTGGTATAAGTCATTCCTGAGCCAGCGGTAGGCCCAGCGTCTCGAGGAGAGCCATGGCCTCTTCGTCGGTGTGGGCCGTCGTAACGATCGTGATGTCCATGCCCCGCCGCCGCTCCACATCGTCGAAATCCAGCTCCGGAAAAATCAACAGGTCCTGCAGACCCAGGCTGTAGTTTCCTCTGCCGTCAAAGCCGTCCCGGCGCAGTCCCCGAAAGTCCCGAATTCGCGGCAGCGCTAGATTGAACAACTTGTCAAGAAAGTCCCACATTCGCTCCCCACGCAGCGTGGCCCGCAGTCCCACAGGCATCCCCTTGCGAATGCCAAAGGCCGAAATCGACTTACCCGCTCGCGTGATTACCGGACGCTGGCCGATAACGATCGCTACTTCTTTCACCGCGTTCTCCAGCGTCTGGTAGTCCTCTTTGGCCTTGCCCACGCCCATGTTGATGCACACCTTCACTAGGCGTGGAACCTGCCACACGTTCTTGTAGCCAAACCGCTCTACAAGCGCGGGCCTCACTGCCTGCTCGTAGTAAACCCTCAATCGCGGCACGTAAACACTCTGTTCTTGAGCCATGGCCTAATTGCGACCGCCGTTTTTGCGGAGGCCGACTTCACTCCCTATTGATCTATGTCCTGGCTACACTTCTGGCACTGGCGGACTTTTACTCCGCTGCTGTTCACCCTGTAACCCACCCGAGTTGGGGCATCGCAGTTCGGGCATACCAACATGACGTTCGATATGTCGATAGGCGCCGGCACGTCGATTATGCCCGCTTGCCGCACCTTCGCGCTTTCCCGGACCGCTTTCTTCCGCATGTTGATTCCTTCTACCGTCAACCGTCGTGTCTCAGGATCAACCGACACCACGCGGCCACGACGGGGTCGCTGACGTGTCGAGCGGTCCTTACCAGCAATTATCTGCACCTCGTCGCCCTTTCTTATCTTCAGCTTCGGTTTCGGGCGGCGGCCGCCAGTAGCTTTCTTCATCTATACCACCTCCGGGGCGAGGGAGACTATCCTCATGTACTGCTTGTCGCGCAGTTCCCTGGCCACCGGGCCAAACACGCGCGTCCCCCGTGGCGCCCCGAACTGATCCACAATCACGGCTGCGTTGTCGTCAAACCGTATGCTCGTTCCGTCAGGACGTCGCACCGTTTGCCGGCACCGAACGATCACTGCCCGGACAATCGACCCCTTCGCGATAGTGCTTTGCGGCGTCACCTGCTTGGTGGACGCGATAATCACGTCGCCCAGCGAGCCATAAGTAGTACTACCCCCACGGCCCACAACTCGGATGCAGTAGATCTCCTGCACCCCCGTGTTGTCTGCCACCCTCAGCCGAGTCTGTGTCTGGATCACTGTAGGTCCCTCACTTCCTTGCCGAGCGCAAAGGCGAAGTGATTGCCTGCTCAGGCCTCTTCTTGCTGCTCCGCCTGGGCCCGAGCAATGATCTGTTCAGCAATCTGCTGCGGGACAGGCTCGTAGTGCGAGAATACCGAAACGTAGCTCGCCCGGCCTTGGGACAGGGACCGGAGGTCTGCCGCGTACCGTTGCAACTCAGCCAGGGGCACCAGCGCACGCACCACAGCAATCCCGGCGCCGGCCTGGTCCATCCCCTGGATCCTAGCCCGTCGGCCGTTGAGGTCGGACACGATGTCCCCTGTAAGCTCGTCGGGAGCCGAGATCTCAACCTGCATAATCGGCTCGAGAAGTATCGGCTTGGCCTGGCTGAGGGCCTCACGCATGGCGATCTGGCCCGCAAGCTGGAAGGCTATGTCCGAGCTGTCTACTGGGTGGGTCTGACCATCGTCCAGGGTCACTCGCACATCGGTCACTGGGTACCCGGCGACCGGACCCTTCTGCATAGCGGTCCGGCAACCCTTCTCCACAGACGGGATGAAGGACCCGGGAATCGCGCCTCCCACAACAGCGTCGACAAACTCGAAACCCTGACCTCGCGGTAGCGGCTCGACACGGATCCACACATCGCCAAACTGGCCGCGCCCGCCGGTTTGCTTCTTGTGGCGGCCATGCACCCGCACGGACTCCGTGATAGTCTCCATGTACGGGATCTTTGGCTCGCTCAGCTCCACCTGCAGCTGGAATTGCCGCTGCAGACGGGAGATGACCGTCTCGAGATGAAGCGGCCCCATGCCCGACACCACGAGCTCTCCGGTGTCCTCGGAGCGTCGATAGCGGAATCCAACGTCCTCGTCCGCAGCCCGCTCGAGAGCTGGACCAAGCTTGTCCTCATCCTGGCGCGTAGCACCACGCAGAGCCAACGAGTGCATCGGTTCCACCAGCGTCGGCACAGAGTAGACAATACGGCTTTTGGGGTCACACAGAGTGTCTCCAGTGCGCGCTGTCTCCAGCCGCGTCACGCACCCCAAGTCACCCGCCCATAGCTCACCAATCTGCACGGTCTTGCGTCCCTGCACCGTGGCTAGGCCCGAAAGCTTCTCCCTCGCGCCACTCTTGCCCACCACAACCTGGGCGTCGGCCCGGGCCACGCCGCTGACGACGCGCAGAAAGCTTATCCGACCGACGTAGCTGTCCGTCAGAGTCTTGAAAATCACTGCCGAGAAGGGAGCGTCCGCGCTGCAAGGCCGCTCCACTTCCTCCTCGCCATCGCCCTGGATGCCCCTCCACGCCGGCAGTTCGGCGGGGTGCGGGCAAACATCAATCACGAAGTCCAGCAACGGCAGGGCCCCGATATCGGCCCCCCCAGCAGCGCACAGGACCGGTACTAGCTGGCCCTTGAGCACGGCAGCCTTTAGGCCCGAGAGCAGCTGCTCCTGGGTCAAGTTCTCGTTGGCGAAGTACTCCTCCAGAAGCTCATCGTTGCTCTCCGCTACAGCCTCCACCAGCGCCGTCCGAGCCTCTGTAGCCACTTCCGCATATTCCCCAGGAATATCCACGACTTCAGCCTTAGCCCCCACGCCCCGGATCGCCTTCATCTGCAGCAGATCAATAACTCCAGCAAAACTCGCCTCTGATCCCATCGGCACGTGCACAGCCACCGGCCGGCAGTCCTCAAGGGCCTCTTGCATACTCGCCATGGCCCCTGCGAGGTCAGCCCGCTCCTTGTCCATCTTGTTGACGACGGCAATCACTGGCATCCCGCGCTCGCGCGCCATGGCATGGACCCGCCGCGTGTGAACCTCGACCCCGGCTGCTGCATCCACCACCAAGACTGCCGTATCGGCCGCCCAGATACCGTAGGCTACCTCGGACACGAACTCAGCATACCCCGGCGTGTCAATGATGTTGATTTTGCAGTCCTTGCGCTCGGTGTGGCATAGCGCTGCCATGATGGAGATCCCGCGCTCCACCTCTTCCGGGTCACTATCGCAGACCGTTGTGCCCTGCTCCACCGTTCCTAGACGTGTCACCACGCCCGTGTCAAACAGGATGGCTTCGGCCATGCTGGTCTTGCCACAGCCTCGGTGGCCTATCAGAGCCAGATTTCGGATTTTCTCTGTCACATGCGGGGGCACCACTTAGCCCCTCCTCTGCCGGATCGTCAGGATGATGCTTGACGTGAACCCAAGGCCCGATAGCTTACTATTCGCTATCAGGATTCTTCCAGGTCCTCAGAATCCTCAGCAGCCTCGGGCGAGGCTTCGTCCTCAGCGTCGCTGATAAGAGTCGCTACCTCATCGGTAACCTCAACACCGCCGGCCACGGCCGCAGCCCCAGCCTCGGGCGTCTCGGCGCGGCGGAGAACCGCGGCCACACGCCACGACTTGTGCCGGCTATAGGGGCGGCACTCGACGATCGCTACCAGATCGCCCACCTTGGCCTGCTCATGCTCGTCATGCGCCATGTACTTGCACCGCCGGCGAACCACTCGCCCATACAGAGGGTGCCGAACCGTTCGCTCGACGCGCACTACCACCGTCTTGGCCATCTTGTCGCTGACGACGACACCTTCATGTCGTCTTGCCGTACCAGTAATATTCCTATTAGCCATCGCTAGTCCTCATTCGCTCTGAGTTACGACCGCGCCCTGGCCGTACTCTTGCCAAGCTGGCGGAGGCGCAGTTCGGTCTTGATGCGTGCAATCGCCTTTCGGTACTTCCAGATTCGCTTCGGATCGTCGATCTGGCCTGAAGCCAGCCGGAAGCGCAGGTTACTGAGAGCCTCCTCAATATGCCGGAGGCGCTCGTACAGCTCGGCCTCCGTGGCCCCATGTATCTGATCGAGCAGGTCTCGGGTGCTCTTGGAGCTATCAGGCATGGCTCTCTTCCCCCCGTTCCACGAAGCGCGTCTTTATCGGCAGCTTGTGTCCAGCCAGGCGCATAGCCTCGACCGCCACTTCTCGCGCCACGCCAGCCATCTCGAACAGAATTCTCCCGGGCTTGACGACCGCCACGTGATATGCGACCTGGCCCTTGCCCTTGCCCTGTCGGGACTCTGGCGGCTTCTCCGTGTACGGCTTGTCCGGAAAGATGCGGATCCAGAGCTTCCCGCCACGTTTCGCCGTACGTGTGATAGCCACGCGGGCCGCCTCAATCTGGCGCGCCGTGATCCAAGCCGGCTCCAGGGCCTGCAGTCCGTAGTCACCAAAGGCCAAGGAACTGCCACGCTGCGCCAGACCTGTCATCCGACCGCGGTGCATCTTGCGATACTTGGTTCGCTTGGGCATCAACATTAGCCTTCTGCCTCCTCGCCAGCCTGGGGCTCCTCGGCTTCTTCCTCAGCTATCTCTGCGGCCATCGGCTCGTCGACACCCATAAGGTCCTCGACGAGGCTGGGTTCAGAGGGCTCGGGCATGATCACGGGCTCCGGTCTTGGCGCAACCGTGTGCGGCGCCTCTACAACTGCATCGGTGGGCACCTCAGGCGCGATAGCCTCCACGGGCCCCATCTGCTGGGCCTCCTCGCCATGCAGTTCACGCTGCGCGGCCGTGATCTCGGCCTCAAGCTTCTCTGCGTCTTCCTCCTCGGGCCGCACTCGACGAGCAGGGAGGATCTCCCCACGGTAGATCCACACGCGCACGCCAATCGGGCCATAACTCGTGTGGGCTGTATCGATTCCATAGTCGATATCTGCCCGCAGGGTCTGCAGCGGAACCCGGCCCACGGGCCCCATTGCCTCGGTCCGTGCAATTTCCGCACCCCCGAGCCTGCCAGCAATCTTGATCCGAATACCCTTGGCGCCCTGCCGCATGGCCCGCTCCATCGACTGGCGCATAGCCCAGCGGTGCGAGACACGTCGCTCGATCTGGCGTGCTATGTTCTCGGCCACGAGTTGAGCATTGACGTCTGGCTCAGGAGCCTCCTCGACGTTGACCCTTGCCCGTTTCGCACCCGTCATCCGCTCGATGTGCTGGCGCAGATAGTCCACGTCCCGGCCACCACGACCAATGACCACGCCAGGCTTGGCCGTCACGATCGTAACCGTCAACGTGTCGCGGCTGCGATCCACCACGATATCGGAGATACCCGCGTTGCGGTGGACCTGCCGGATATAACGGCGGAGCTTCAAGTCCTCCACGAGCCAGTTCCTGTACTCGCGGCCCGCCGCAAACCAGCGCGCCTTGGACTGGCGGATGATGCCGAGTCGAAAACCGTAGGGATGGACCTTCTGACCCATGCACTGTCCTCCTTAACGCCCGGCCCGGGCGGTACCCCGCCGCGGCTGGCTCTGTCGCGCTGCCACGGCCTCATCGTCGCTGACAACGACCAGAATATGACAGGACCGCTTGCGGATGACCTCAGCACGGCCTCGTGCTCTCGGCAACAGACGGCGCATTCGAGTCGCGTCGCGGGCCTGGGCTTCCTTTATCACCAGGTCCTCCG
>JAKORR010000648.1 GCA_029777735.1 Armatimonadota bacterium
CATTTTGGTATCCGGCTGACGTACTGCTCAACATTGAGCGCTGGAACGTAGTTGGTGCGGGGTAGGTAGGCGTCTCCGATTGCCGTAAGGTCAATCTCGCTATAGTCGAGATTGTGCCTACAGCTCTCATTGGGGGTCTTGCTAATTGGGGTTCCTACGTAGAAGTGCGGTCCCGACAATATCCATTCATCAGCTACTTTGGGGTACCTGACTTCGCGCCGAATAGTGCCATCTGCCTGAGCTTTCGTCTCGTGCCAAAACTCATCCGCAAAGAACCGTTGCGGCAGATTTCCCAGGCGAGCAGGGAATTTGGAGAGCCGTTCAAGGACGCTTACCAATTCCTTACTGTGGATCGATGGCAATCTCACCTGTTCCGGAGGCGTTCCCGGTGGGTCGAACAGTACTCCAAATGTCCGTAGACGTTCCAGGTCGATGTTGACCACACGCGACCTGTGCCCACGCAACTCCCAGTTTCCACTTTCGTTCCGAATTCCGGGCACATCACCCATTCCGTCATGACCGTAACATCGATCCACTGTGGCTGGATGGAATAGATTCACGATCGAGTCAAACCTAACTCTGTCGTCCTGGGCGCGTGCGTACACGTTCACTGAGAACTTCGTGTGGTGGTCCACTTCGGAGAACAGCATCAACTCGTTGACAAACTGGAAATGCGCTCTCAGCCTAACGTAGATGTGGCCACGAACTAGACGACTATTGGGCTCATCGTACACTCCATCTGGATGCAATAGACCTATTACGCCTCCTGGATTAGACCGATCGAGACACTGCACGATGAAGCATTTGTAGAGGTTGTTTTGGCTGCCGGCTAGAATCGGGTAGTTCTGTAGAGCTGCGAGGAAACTCTGTACCCCGGTCGTAGAGGCAAACTCGGCCAAATACTCGTGCGTTCGATGGTCGCTACCTAAGAGGAACATCCTTTGCTCGGCGATACTCGTTGCTGACACTCTACGTAATGCCAGGGCCGGCTCGAAGTCCGATAGAAGATCTCCTTCGTTCCAGCGAACAACTACCCACGGTGGGTTGCCCAGGGTGAGGTGGAAGCCGCCGTGGTCGGCGAAGACCTCGGGGAAGGCGAGCTCCCAGTGGTGGAAGCGCTGCATCGCCGCCGTGGCGTCCGCCAGCCGCAGCCGGGGGGAGCTCTTCTTCAGCTCGTCAACGCTGACCGGCCGCAGCTCGCCGAAGCCGGTCTGCCGCGGGGGCGCGGCCTCGGGGAACAGCTCCTGCTGCACCACCGGCCCCTCGAATTCCTCTCCCGTGGCGGCGAAGATCTCCGCCATCTCCTTCAGGAACTCGGCTCGCCCCGGCAGCTTGCCCGCCTCCGGGATCGGCCAGAACCACAGACTGCACCAGTAGTCCAGCGCCAGCTTCAGCCGGGCATAGGGCCCCGTGGGCCGGTTCGTGCGCGCCAGCAGCGTATCCCTGTCAATGCCAGAGGACGGAGGACGGAGGACAGAGGACGTCTTCCGTTCTCCGTCCTCCGTTCTCTGTTCTCCGCTGTCTTGCCCCCAGACGGGGATGGCTTGCCTCGTCTCCTCCAGCATCGCCTTCCGTTCGGCCAGGTGGCTCGCCCAGAGGGCGTCGACGCGGTCGGACAGGCGCTGCATCAGGGCCAGCTCGTCGGAGGTGATTTTGGCGGTGAAGGTTCGGCGCCAGGCCTTGATCGCCCTGACCGCGTCCGGGGCCAGCTCGGCGATGACCTTGTCGCCGTCGAAGGCGGCCATGCCGCCGTCGGGCAGCAGCCAATGGTACACGCTCCCCGCCGGCCGCGGTTGCCCCAGCGGCGCGGGCGTGGGGGCCTTGTCACGGTAGGCGCCGCTGGTCACGTCGGCGGCGCTGTAGACCTGCCGGCGGGCGCCGATCAGGCTGTTGCCCACCGCCAGCCGCGGGCCGAACCAGGGCGTCTCCGCCCCCTCGTAGATGACGTTCAGCCACAGCGAGACGCGGGCCAGCTCCACGGCCGTGGGGTTGAGGTCCACACCGTAGAAGTTGTTGACGGCCAGGTAGGCCTTGACCCGCTGCCGCTCCCGCTGGTAGTCGTCGGCCGGGATGCGCCGGCCCAGCTCGGCCTGTTTGCGCTCCAGGTACGCGTCGGCCAACTGGTTGATGCCCTCGTTGCCGAAGGCGCCGGACCCCAGCGCCATCTCGCACAGCCGCAAGCCCAGGATGTCGCCGGCGCTCTTCCCTTGCAGCAGCTCCTTGAGG
>JAKORR010000649.1 GCA_029777735.1 Armatimonadota bacterium
CCCAGCATTTTAGTTCAGCCTCGCCCGGCCAGGATCATCTTAGCACAACGCCCCTCCCGTGTCAAGCGGTCAGAAGCGCCGCACGGTCTCGCGGTAGATCGCCCGCACCAACTGCTGCCGCGCCTCCGCCGCCTGCGCCAGCCCTACCCGCCCCACCTCGGCGTTGTACCGCGCGATTGCATCCACTATCGCCACCGAGCGGCTTAGCACCTCCGACTTGCTTTCCAGCACCGCGTAGGCCAGCGCCGCACTCTTGTCCAGGCCGTGCTGCCGCGCGTCTTTGACCGCCGCCAGGAATCGCGCCACCTCGTCAGCTTCTACTGTCGCCATCATTATCTACCTCCTCGTCATGGTCCGCCAAGCCGATCACCGTCTCGCCCCCGGCCTCGATAGCGGCGACCCGCGCCGCCCGTGCCGCCTCTCGCTCCTCCCACACATACTGCGCTAATACCACCTCCCGCGCGTTCATATCTCTTCCTCCTCTTCCAGCGGCGCTGTACCCTCAGCAGCACCGCTATCCAGTGACGTCAGCAAACAGTGCGGTGAAGGAAATATGTGCTGTCCACGTGGAGCATGAATGTAAACGCTAACCCGGAGGTTGGCGTGACATTCCCGGCAGGTTGTGAACTTGTACATGGAGACGGGGTTCGGTTCATCCTGGTAATGTGCTACCCGAACGTCGATCGGGGAGAGACAATCTGCGCATAGACAGGCGAATACGGTTTCGGTATCGTTCCCCGCGTCATGTAGCCGTAGCTGTTCAGTCTGAAGAACAGTAGCGACCCACCACTCACTCACCTGGGCGTGTAGTTGATCTAACTCCTCCACAAGCCTTGCAGCGTGTCTCTGTATCTCCTCCAGGTCCTCTTGTAGCCGCAATAACCGATCGCGTGCGCTATCACTATCTCCATAGCGCACAGTCGCTGCCTCCTGCGTGGTCATACCTTCTCCTCCTCCTCCAACGGCGCGTCGAGCCAGCGGTTGAGGTCGGCAACGTTAGCCTGCAGCCGCTCCTTGCCCAGCTTTACGATCTCCCGCCAGTCCCAGTCCTCCCGCTCGGGGAGGTTGTTCGGGTCGATCATCGTATCCCACTGCGCGATCATCGACTCCAACTGGGCACGTACCGCGCGTATCCCGCGCAGGCGTGTCAACGCTGCGTCGCGCTGCGCCCGGTAATTGTACGCCTCCTGCCGCTGGATACGGGCATACCCGGCGAGACCGTCTACGCCGTACCGGGCCTGATATTCTAAGCGGTCGATGTCGCCAAGGATATTGTCGGTCATGGTGTGCCCTCCTCTCCGTGCAACTCGTAAGCCCGGTCGCACAGCAGGTCTAGCTCGGCTTCCAGCTTCTCGATTCGCCGCTGCGCTTTCGCCAGGTCATCCCGCAGCAGCTCTATCTCGTTGTCTATTGTCGTCGCCGCTTCCACTACCGCTATCAGCCACTCATTCGGCACGGTTCTCACCTCCGCCGCGATATTACCCACGCC
>JAKORR010000650.1 GCA_029777735.1 Armatimonadota bacterium
GGCCGCAAGTCCGCTGCTCGCGAGTGCCGTCTGGCACGCACTCCGAGCGCGCTGGTCGGTGGCAACGGAGGAGGAGTTGGAGCAGCTTTGGCGCAACGTTTACTATGCTCTCAGCGTACAGGAGCAGGTCAAACTAGCCGTACGTTTTCTGCTCCGCTACCGCCGCGCGGCACCAGCCGTGAGGGCTGCACTGGGCTGGCGGCGCTGTAAGCTGTATCTGCTGGCGCGACGCTGAAGGGCCGAGAAGGGTAACGGCCCTCTCTAGCGAAGATAACCCTTCGGAGGTGGTTACATGCCTCGCGCCATCGTGCTTTGTGGATCCCCGCGCAAAGGGGGAAACACGGATCTTATGGCGGACGCCTTCACTGAGGGCGCCAGGCAGACCGGAGCCGAGGTGGAAAAGGTGTACTTGGACGATCTCTGGATTCGTCCGATCGCCGAAGTCGCCGACGTGCCCGAGATGCGCGTGGACCTGCGTCAGGACGACGACGCGCGCCGATTGCTGGATCGGGTGTTGGCGGCGGATATCGTGCTTTTTGCCGCGCCCGTTTACTGGCAGGGAGTTCCTGCACAGATCAAGGCCTTCGTAGACCGCTGGGCGTGCTACTGGGGCCAACAAGGGTTTCGGGAGGCCATGGGTCGGAAGGTCTTTGCTGTGGTCACTGCCCACGCGTCGCCGGAAGCGCAGGAGGGCGACTGGGTCATCAATCAGGTGAGGGCTTGGGCGGATTTCTTGGGCGCCCGTTTTGTCGGGTCAGCGCGCTTTGGCGGATGCGAGAAGGGCGCCGTGGCCCGCAGCAAGGACGTGCTGGAGCAGTGTCGGGAGCTCGGACGCGAGGCGTCTAGAGTGACTGCGGAGGTGTGACTGCCTGTGATACGGCTGAGCGGGAGAACGCTGGCAGCGGTCGTAGGGGCATACTTGCTGACGGCGTCGGTCTCAGCCGATGTGCCTAGGGAGCTGTCCTTCCGCACCCTGGGCTTCTACGGCTTGCAGCTTGACCTTGGTGATTTCGCCTACCTTAAGTTTACCTATACCGAGCCTAGCCACAAGGAAAATATCACAAGGTACAACGCTGCCCTAGAGGAAGCCCACGACGCAGGCAAGCTGAGCCTGGTAGGTCTGTATACCTTCGACCGCGTCAGCCACAAGCAACCAATCGACACATATCTTACAAATACCGACACTTTGCTAGAAGGCCTGCGGCGGGACCTGATCCACGCGGTCTGCCTGGGCGAAGAGAATGTAACGTGGAACAAAGGGAGCGAGATCCTGAACGCCCTGTACGACCGCGTCACGGGCAAGTGGAAACTGGAGTGCTACCAGTGGCTATCTATGCCCTATCCACCTCAGGGGCAAGTCAAGGCCGACGGTTGGGTACTGGACGCTTATGGGTATGACTACGATACCTTCCGCCGGCACCTGGCCAAGTTCGTCATCACGGGCAAGCCGGTAGTAGTCTGCGTGAACGCCACAGCGCCCGGCGCAAAGCATGCGGCGGAGCAGATATTGCCCGGCCAACCTGGGTCGGCGGCCGAGGCGCAGATGCGCATCTGTCGCGAATTCAATGTGCCCGTGTTCTTCTACGCTGTAGACCGCAACTTCGGCAATGTCCACGGCTGGCTACGTGACAGCGATCAGGAGACGGTAAGGTGCCGCCGATGGGCGATGGACTGGATCTCTCGGGCCCACGAGGAGCGGCCTGGCGGTCTGCCGCTGGTGAGTGCCGACTACCTTGAGGCACGCCCGGCCGAGGTCTGTGGCGGCATCGACCACGCTTTCGCCCAGCAGTACGACTTCTCGGCGACGGACTTCCTCAACTCCGCTGGTGTAGAGGGATTGAGCAAGATCCGGTGGGACGGCATGACCGGGAAGCTGTTGCTGGAGGGCAACCAGCGCCCGGAGGTTGCGCGGCTGTTCTGGCACCTGACCTCGCCGCTGGAAATGGACGCGCTGACGGCGGCAGTGACGGGGCGGGCCGAAGGCAAGGGAGCGAGGGTCACAGTGGCAGTCGCTCCCGACGTGCTCCACTGGAGCCCATCCCGCCGGGAGGTACCGCGCGAGGCCGAGGACGTCCAGCTTGAGTCCTCGCTAGCAGCGAACTGGCGGGGAAGGGAGGCCTGGGTGATGCTGGAGATGTTTGCGCCTCCAGGCAGCCGCGTGGCGATCGACACGCTGAGCTTCCGCGGCCGGACCCGTCCGCCAGCCGACCGGACCATCCGCCTCGCGCCCGGCCCCGAGCGGGCCGTTCTGTACCACGACGACTTTAGCTCACCGAAGCTGATCCACTTCGCTGAGGTGGAGCCGCGCGAGGAGCTGCAGTGGCAGGCGGGCAATTGGTTCATCACAGGAAAGCAGGGCGGTGCCAACAGCGTCCGTCTACGGATCCACTTCACGTCGGACAAGCCCTTGGCGGAGGCCGAGGTGAAGGTGGGAGCTCTTGCCTGGACGCGGGACCATAACGCATCGATACGTCTGGGGCTCTCGGCCAACGGCCAGACGCTGCTCACAAGCCGCAACACAACGGATCTGCCGCAGGACGAGCGCTATCATCGCTTCAGCGGTGAAGTGTCGCTGCCCCTGGACGAAGCCGAGGAGCTCAGAGGTACGAGGGATTTCTGGCTGGTAATCGAGATGGTCAATAGCTCGGGCGTCAAAGCGGGCCCCAGCAACCTGCTGAATTCGCTGCAGGTTCTTGGGCGCGCGGGCCCGTCGTGAGGGCAGCGGGAAACTGAGCTAACCTGTGGGGTTCAGCTAGAGTGAAGGCGTTATTATGCCGCGGCTGCGCTCACACGTTAAAGGAGGACGATTGCGATGTTGAGTGTATCACCGGTAGCAGGTTGGGGGCTGTTCTTGACGCTTGTGCTCCTACTGGCAGCCGTGGGGTTTGTCGGCCCTGCGGGCGCGGACGAGGTCATCGTGGCCCAGTGGGAGTTTGACAAGGATGGCGACCTGGAGGGGTGGAAAGACAACAACCACATACGAGACGCCAAGGTGGCCGACGGGAAGCTTACTGTGACGGTCACCGACTGGGACCCCTTCCTGAGCACTGGCGTGCTGGCCACGCCTATTGTGGCCACACCTATGCAGGTCATCGAACTGCGGCTCAACTCGCCCGTCGAAGGGACAGGGGAGTTCTTCTGGACCAACACCACAGAAACGGAATACGCGGGCTTTTCGCCGGGGAAGGAAACGCGCTTTAGCATCAAGCCTGGGTGGCAGGTCTACCGGGTGCGACCCTTCTGGCAGGCCGAGGGCAAGATAATCAAGCTCAGGCTCGATCTACCCGGCATCAAGAAGGGTACGGAGGAGGAGCGTTCCTACGAGATTGACTATATCCGAGTCATCGAGCTGGGCGCCCCGGGTGCGCCGGTCGAAGCCAACTGGGATTTCGGCAAGGGCCTCCAGGGCTGGCAGGTCGAGGGGGAGGGGGCCCTGAGTAGCAAAGACGGCTGGTTGGTGGCCGACCTCAAGCCGGATGCTAGGCTCATCGCTCCTCCCGTGGAGGTGGACGCTTTCACCGATTTGTTCCTTAGCTTTGTCATGAGCGTCGACAAGGGATCTAGTGGCCGGGTTTATTGGGCGACTGCCAAAGCCAATGGCGTGCAGCAGCACGACTTTCCAACTCTCGCCGATGGCAAGCCCCATGTATACAACCTTGCGCTTGGCGCCAGCAGCCAGTGGCAGAAGCCGGTGATCTACCTAGCCTTTGATCCAGCCCTGGGAGAAGCCTGTCATGTACAGGTCAAGTGGCTGAGAACGACTCCCGAGCCTAGTGGGCCCGCAGAAGTAGAAATTCAGCGTTTTCTGCTCACCGATGCCCTGCCACGGGTTAGCCAAAACTGCGAGGTTCTGGTTCAGGTTGCCAACCGCGGCGGCGAGGCGTTGAGGAACTTGAGGGCCGAGCTGGTACTGCCCGAGGGCCTCAAGATGGCCGAAGGCGAAGATCGCGTAAAGACACTAGCCGAGTTGGACTTCTACGAGCCCCGGCAGATTACCTGGCGTGTGGTAGGTTCGACGCCGGGTGAAGTGAGGTTCCGCCTGGTGCTCGGTGAGCCGGCTGTGGCTGAGGCCGAGGCGGTGGACCGCCTGCTGCCGTTGCTGAACCTGCCGAGGGCGGACTATGTACCCGAGCCCAAGCCAGTGCGCGGTGAATACGAGGTAGGCGTGTACTACTTCCCCGGCTGGGGCAGCTACAATAGCTGGGCCCGCATCATGCCCTTCCCGGAGCGGAAGCCGGTCCTGGGCTGGTACAGGGAGGGTCTGCCTGAGGTCGCCGACTGGCACATCAAGTGGGCCGTGGAGCACGGCATCACGTACTTCTGTTACGACTGGTACTGGAACCAGGGACGCCAGAGCCTGACCCACGCGCTGCACGAGGGCTTCTTCAATGCTCGCTACCGTCACCTGATGAAGTTCTGCTTGCTGTGGGCCAACCACATGGGTAAGGGCCAACACTCCCCCGAGGACAACGTAAAGGTCTGCCAGTATTGGATCGACAACTACTTCAAGCGACCGGAGTACTTCAAGGTAAACGGGCGGCCGATGGTCGTCATCTTCTCGGTGGGCGCTCTGGAGGTTGACCTGGGTATCGAAGGCACGCGCGAGTGCATCGAGCTGTGGCACAGGATGACGCGCGAAGCTGGTTGTGGCGAGATTCTCGTCGTGGGCTGCGGCAATCCCTCGAACCTGCAGAAGATGAAGGACATGGGCTTCGATGCAGTGAGCGGGTACAACTGGCCGACGTGTGGCGTCGAGGGACGCAACTTCGTGCCCTACATCGAGGTAGCGCGCAACCAGTACGACAAGTGGTGGATGCCCATGGCTGCAGCCAATCTGATGCCCGTGATCGTCCCAACGAGCCCGGGCTGGGACTCGCGGCCTTGGCATGGAGACAAGGCCTTCGTGTTGACGCAGCGCACACCTGAGGCCTTCGAGGAGCACCTCCAGCTGGCACGCAAATTCGTCGAGGGTACGGGCCAGCCCAAGATCGTTCTGATCGAGGCCTGGGACGAATGGGGCGAGGGATCCTATTGCCAGCCCCACAAGGAATACGGCTTTGGCCATGTGGACGCCATACGTAGGGTTTTCTGCCCCGACGCTGAGCCTCACATCGACTTCGGCCCGGCGGACGTGGGCCTTGGCCCCTACGATTTCGAAGCTCCGAAGCTCGAACAGACAGCGTGGGAGTTCAATGAGGAAAGCAATAGTGAGGGATGGGGCCCGAGTATGGGCTTGAGTGAGTTCAAGGTAGCTGACGGTGTGATGCAGGCTCGGGCCACGAGCAACGACCCGGCCTTTGGCTGCGGCGTGCGCTTGCGGGCCAGTAAGTTCAAGACCATCGAGATCCGTATGGCGGTGTTGGGGGCCAGCGAGACCGATCATTGCCAGCTCTTCTGGGGTACGACGCTGACGACCATCACCGAGAGCTCCAGCATCAAGGTTCCTCTGAACGCTGACGGCCAGATGCACACCTATCGCTTCGACGTGGGCTCCAACCCACTGTGGCGGGGGTTGGTCAACCAGCTCCGCTTTGACCCGTGTTCAACCCAGGGGGCGCTGGTGAGTATCGACTACATACGAGCGCTGCCCTGAGGTTCAGAGGCCCCAGCCCGCTGGCGAGGGCATGGGGCACCGGAAGGTGCCAGAGCATGACATGGGCGCAGGGTTTCTGGGTCGCCGTGGCCGTGTTAACGCTGTGGTACACGGTGGAGTGCCAAGCGCTCAAAACTGGTGGCAGGTCTCTTCCCCACCCTGGGCCTCCGCTGGCGCTTGTTGTTCGGTTACAGCCGCTGGAATTGCTGCTAGCGTTCTCGGCCCTTGGCGATACGATACTAGCGCTGGTGCGGGGCACAGGTCGGGTTGGTGCAATAGGTGCCGGCTGCCGTCAAGGCCTTTGGACTGCTGTCCGGGATTGTCCTCAATGTGTACGGGCTTCAGCCTCAGATCGAAAAGACCAAGACCTAGACCGGCCCCACTGGCGGCTGCAGCTAAGCGCAGGTACGGGCATCTGCGGATCTCGGGGTCATACCCAACTCTGTGGCTGGAGGAATACTGATGAGAAGCTCTCGGGCAGTGATTATCGCGGCACTTTTGATTCCCTGTCTTGCCTGCTTGGCTCAGCAGGCCAATCCTATTACCAACGGCAGCTTTGAGCAGTTGGGGCCTGACGGCTGGGCCCTGGACTGGGAACGCGTAGGCTTGGAGGTCAGCATCACCGCCGACGCCCACTCGGGCCAGCACGCGGTGCTGCTGAATCGCACGGCCGAGGCCATTGAAAAGAAGGTAGAAACAGGTCTCAACCGCCTATGGAAGCCGAACTCGGGCCAACAGGGCACGATGCTATCGCAGCGCAAGGGTGGCGTGATTTTCTGGTACAAGGTGCCCCAAGCCCCCAAGACCGCCCACTTGCGCTTCTTCATCATCCCGATGAGTGCTGACCCCATGGAGAACACGGGGGGCCAAAGGGCCTGGTATGAGGTGCCCGCGGACCACCTGAGCGACGGCCAGTGGCACGAAGGAAAAGTAGCCTACGACTTCACGGATAACGAGAAGTGCCGATGGGTTCACATCTCGCCGCGCATAATCAGCGACGAGCCGGCTCAGTGGATCATCGACGACATCGAGTGGGTGGAGAGCATCGGTCCGCTGGCAACCATCGCCGGGACCAGCGTGGAGGAAGTAAAGGGCCGTGAAGGCCGCGAGTGCGAGATCGGCGTATCCATCAAGAACACCGGCGACAAGCCCCTGCAGGGCACTGCGGAGCTTCAGCTTCCGGACTACC
>JAKORR010000651.1 GCA_029777735.1 Armatimonadota bacterium
CTCCGCAAAGGGTGGATAAGCCTCGGAGATGGCGGCCACGGCTAGGAAAAGCATCAGGGAGATAAGGCCTTGGATAATGTGGTCGAGAACCGCAGCCAGAAAGCGAGCCCCAAAGCCCGCGAGGGCATAGGAAAACCGCACATGCTCGGGCGTCTCGATATCCAGGCGGTCCTGGTTCATGATCAGCTCTTCGTCACTCGGAGGTAGGCCATCAGTACCACAGGAAGGCAATCCGCGGCAAGCACGTTGGCGCGAGCTAGACGAGTTGCTGCGTCGGGTGGACGCCACCGGCCTACGCAGTCTTGGGCCGGACGGTCTTGAACGCCTGGCGTTGCTCTACCGTGCGACCACCACCGACCTCGCGCGAGCGCAGAGCGAGGGCTGGCCGCGGCCAGTGCGAGAATATCTCAACGAGCTGGTGGCCCGTGCCCACGCTCGGGTCTATGCCGCACAGCCCCGCTCCCGTGTAGGATTGGTAGTCTACTTCCTCGGCGTGGTGCCCACGACCTTCCGCCGTCGGTGGCTCTATGTGGCGGCCAGTGCTGCGCTGACGGTCGTCGTGTCAATGGCCGTCTATCTCGCCGTGTGCTCCGATCCGCCGCTGGCGGAAGAACTTCTGGGCAGCTTTGCAGGCGCCATCGAGGAATTCGCCACCAGTAGCAGGCCCGCAGGCAAGTATTTCTCCGAGCAGCCCTTTGTCCAGTACTTGGGCGGCGGGTCCTTCTCGTCTTTTCTCTTCCTACACAACTTTAAGGTTGCCGTGCTCTGCTTCGCGGCGGGTGTGCTGCTGGGCCTGGGCACGCTGTACATGCTGATAACCAACGCCATCATGCTCGGCGTCTTCTTTGGTGTAGGGGCCAACGCGGGGGCTCTGACCAAGCTCGCATCGGTGGTGGCGCCGCATGGTGCGTTGGAGATACCGGCCATCTTCGTAGCGGCCGGAGGCGGCTTGCTGATGGGCCATGCTCTCGTGAGCCCGGGCAAATGGCGTAGGGTCGATGCCCTGCGGTTGGCAGCCCAGGATGCTTTGGCGTTGCTAGTTTCTGCCGTACCCCTGTTTCTCGCGGCGGGCATCATCGAGGGCAACCTGAGTCCCCGCTTTGAGGGATTCTTCGGCAATGACACCTCGCGGTTTATCTTCGCCGTGGGCGTGTTCGTCGTTATGCTTCTGTACCTGCTGTGCGGCGACAGGGTGCTGTCGGAGGGCTACCGACGCTTGATACCCACGCCGCCGCCGTGGCCCTAGCGTGCTCGCCAGCACCGCCAAGCCGGAAGGGGCCCGTCGCTCTTTGGAGGTGACTCCTTGGATCCTGATCAGGCACGCAGGCTCGATCGGCTTCTCACGCCGATGTGCTCGGCGGTGGGCACGCTGCGACGCCTGGTGGGTGGACGGCCCGCGCGGTTGCTGATCGAGGGTGACTCCCTTCCGGAAGTGGCAGGGCACTCGACTGTCGTCGTCAAGCTCGCGGGCCTGGGCAGCCTGTCCTTCCTCGCGCCTATTCTCCGGGCCTACGCCGAAGCTCTGGCTCCTGCTGACCAGTATCTTGTTACCCAGCAGGAGAACCGTGGACTGCTGGACCTGTTGGACTGGCGCGTCAAGCCCCTGTACCTGGAGGCCGGCAGGGCGCGGGAGAGTCTGGGCGGCGGACTGGGCCTGCTGCGGCAGGTGCGGGCCCTGCGACCAGCGGCTGTGGTAGACATTGAGTACTACTCGCGTGCCTGCACGCTGCTGAGCCTGGCGAGCGGCAGCCCGATTCGTCTTGGCTTTGCCGAGGCTCCTTGGCGGCGAAACCTGCGCACTCACGCGGTGCCCTGGAATCCTCGCTGGCACTTGGCTAAGGTCACGGCATGGGTGCTGGGCAAGCTGGCTGGGGCCGATGTGGAGGCCCCAGCAGTCCTGCCTCTCGCGCCGGGAGTGCTGGGTGAGTGCCCGGTCGAAAGGCTGCCCGACCGCCGCCTGGTGTGTGTAAACGTCAACACCAGCGTGCTGGGTGTGGAGGGGCGCCTGCCGCTCCCACACTTCCGCCGAATGCTGAGCCGACTGGCGGCCGAGACGGCGGTGCAACTCGTTTTCATCGGAAGCAGAGGAGAGGCACCCTTCGTGAAGCAGGTTGTGGAGTTCATCGGCGAAGTGGCGCCCTTGGTCAACGTCTCGGGTCAGACCAGCCTACGCGAGCTCTTGTCTCTCCTTTGGCATGCCGATCTGCTCATCACGAACGACACAGGGCCTCTGCACTTCGCCGTAGGATTGAGCACGCCCACTCTGTCCTTCTTCGGCCCGGCCAACCCGGCCAACTTTGGGCCGCGCGAAGGCCCTCACACTATCGCCTGCAGCGACGCGGTTTGCAGTCCATGCATCAGCGAGCGAAACATGAAGAAGCCACCCTGCAGGGGGCGTAACGTCTGCCTGGCCGCCTTGGATCCCGAAGACCTCGGACGCCTTGCGGCCGAGGCTCTGCTGACACCGCCGGACGCGCCGCGTGTGGTCAGGCCGCGACTGCTGCCAGCAGATGAGATGGAGAAGGTATTCGCGCGAGACAGCGGTGCGGAGGTGCGGCAGTGACAGCCGACAAAGAACCCGAGGGGCAAGCGGATACAGAGAGCCGGCTCGAGGAACTGACAGGCAGAGGAGACACCATTCCGCTGCGCGTTCTTATCCTGCCCGCGGTCGTGCTGACTCTTCTGTCCCTTACTTATAGTTACTGCATTCCCCTTGGGTATGGCCCCGACGAACCGCGTCACTATGCCTTTGTACGCCTGCTGTGGGTTGGCCATCAGCTCTCTCGCGTCATGCCTGACGGCAGCGAGTTGGGCAACGCCATCGCCATTCACCCGCCGACGTACTACTTGGTCGAGGGGCTGTTATGGTACCCAGGGCACTGGCTGGGCCAGGCTCTAGCGCCCTACGCACGCGAGGGACTGTTGCGCCGACTCATTCTTGGGGCGGAACCGGCCTGGGTGCCAGATCACCTGCTGGCCGAAGCCTTCACCTATCGCCTGATGCGGCTGACCTCGCCGCTGTGGGGTCTCGCGACCCTAGCGCTGGTGTTTCTTGCTCTCAGGCGTCTGTGGCCCACTTTGCCACGGCTAGTATTAGGGGTGACGTGGTTGATAGCACTGTGGCCCCATATGCTGATGAACTTTGGTACGATCACTAATGACTGTGGGGCCAATTTTGGTGGTGCCCTCTTTGTGTGGTACTGGGCCTGTCGCGCACCGCGGACTACAGGCGACTGGCGCCACGCGGCTTGGGCTGGTGCTATTGTGGGTCTCGGGGCGATGCTCAAAGGCCAGCTCTTGCTCTGCTTGACGCCAGTGATGATCGTAGGACTGGCCTGGCCCTATGGCTGGCGTTTTTGGAGCGAGGGGAACTTCTGGCGACAGGTGTTCGTGGCCCTCTTAGTGCTAGGCGTAATCGCGGGGCCTTGGTACGGGCGCAATCTGCTCCTGTACGGTCAGATTAACTACGTGGCCCCAGGCTATGCGCCGATTCCGCAGGGCATGAGCTTTCTTGATGCCGTGCTCACGGGTCTGGTAGGCCAAATCCTGCTCGCGACAGCGAGTGGATTGTTTCGCAGCCTGTGGGCACAGGTAGGATGGTTCCCGGACGCTCTCGCTCCCCTTCTCTATGCTTCACTCGGCATCCTAACGGGGGCGGCCGTGATCGGCCTTGCCCTGGGCGTTGCAGCCTGGCACAAGTCTCATTCCTCCCTGAGCCTGGAGCGCTCACGGGCCCTGGCGATGCTCTTTCTCCCTTACCCGCTCATCCTACTGCTCAACATCTATGTGGTACTGTTCGTGCACTTCGGAACTCACCAAGGAGCCAGGTACCACCTCTTTGCGCTGCCAGGGCTGTCGACGGCGCTAGTGTGGGGATGGCTAAAACTCCCCCGAGGATCTTGGGTGCTCGTCGCCGCGCTGGCACTATTTGTCGTGCTCAACGCCGTCAGCGTGACCAACATCCTGACCTACCTGAACCCGACCTACGGCACATCGGTCCTTATTGGGCAGTAACCCTGGAACCGCGGTGGATGGAACACAGCGCTATCCCCGCGCTGTTGGGAAGCTATGCGGCTTTCGTTCTTGGGGAGCACTGCCCTGAAAGAGCCAACAGCTTCTCTATTCTATCCGCCGATGGGAGCTCCGCCCAGAGTGTGCTTTTTGCGTCCTCTAACCCTGGCAGGGTAATGGCGCGGCGCCTATGGGATAGTGGATGTGGGGCAGCGGGTCAAGCAAGGAGTGCGCGAACGCCGCGTGCCATGGCCTCAACGGCGGCCTCAGGAGTCAGGCTTCCGCAAAGCATCGAGTGGAGGTGGCGCTGCATAATGGACGACACCTCCAGGTATCTGGGGATGTAGTGACGGCTGCGGGCCGTGAAGACTATTTCCTTGAGGACGTGGTAGTGCGGATGGGACGCTAATAGCTCGGGATCATCGTAGAGGGACTTGAGGGTGGGAAGAGCGCCGCCCCGGATAGCACGCTCCTTTTGGACCTGACGGTTGGTCATGAACTGGATGAACTGAGCGGCGGCAGCGGGGGCCTTGGCGTTGAGTGGGACGGCGTAGTGCCAACCGCCAAGGAAGGAGACGCTTCGTTCGCCGCGGGGGCCGCGAGGCGGCGGCGCGATGCCGATGCGGTCGTGCAGAGGGGATCCATGTTCCAGCATGGCCAAGGCAGCCGTGGGCAGCATGGTCAGGAACAGCACCTTGCCGTCCCAGAACTCCTGCTGTGGCTCTAGGCCGCGCTGAGCGCCGGTGATATCCCGCGGCGTGATCCTGTGGACGTGCACTAGGTCGTGCATGTAGCACGCCGCCTCATGCGCAGCGTCGTCCTCCAACATGACGTGGCCCTTGGCGTCGATTACGTCACCGCCGTTGCTCCAAAGATTCTGCAGAAAGGTGGAGCTGATCCCCTCGTAGAGATAGCCGGGAAAGACGTAGCCTTCCAGGTCCGGGTCGTTCTCTCCCTCCAGGACTGTCTTGGCTTGTTCGATTACCTCTTCCCAGGTGGAAGGAGGCGTTTCGAAGCCGTACTTGGCCAGCAAGTCCTTGCGGTAGAGAAGCACGCCACACAGAGCGATGGCAGGCACAGCGTAGAGACGACCACCCACTGTGGCGCACTCGATCAGGTCGGACAGATGCTCCTCAGGGTCGGGGCAGAGATCATCAACGGGCGTGAGCTTGCGCGGGTCGATCATCTGCGGCATCCAGTACATGCAGAGCGGTAAGACACTTAGGTGGGTGTGGGGAGCGGCGAGGCTGCGTTCAATGGTAAGCCGTGCCTCGTCCGGATTATAGGGCAA
Organism: Armatimonadota bacterium; assembly: GCA_029777735.1. Taxonomy (GTDB): domain Bacteria; phylum Armatimonadota; class Zipacnadia; order Zipacnadales; family FEN-943; genus JAKORR01. Next base: position 5,303 of record JAKORR010000651.1, read on the forward strand.
CGTCATCGGAATGGGCTGAACGTTGGGGTTGATCTGGGCGAAGCGGCGGAGAAGTTGCTCATTGAGTCGCTCGTCGAACTCTGTGAAGCTGCGTACAGCCAGAGTGATGGGAGTTGAGCGCGGCGCGCCGGCCATCACTCCCTCGGCGCCCTCGAAGCGTTCCAGAACCGTGAAGCCACCCGGGCCGATGATGTAGCGGCGTATGGCTTTGTCGTGATCCGTGCTCCGCATCTTCAGCACGGCCACCGACCGCTGAATCTCGCTCTCCAACTCGAGATACTTGAGCAGCACAATGCCGTCCACTATGACCGAGATATGTTCGGGCAGGGCGGCTGTCTGGCCGAACAGTTCGGGCACACCGATGGTCAGGATAGCGGTCGTGCCGCGGCGCCGCGCGTTCTCGACCAGACTGTAGACGGTCTCGCGCAGCCTGGCCGGATCTGCGATCGCTGCCGCCAAGTCGCTGAGACTATCCACCACCAAGCGGCTGGCTGGCAGCTCGTCCATGAGCTGCAGCACGCGGTGTGCAAAGGCATCCGGGTCCAGTCCCAGCGGCACCTCGTGGACAATTTCCACTAGGCCCTGCTCGACGTGCTTCCCAAGGTCCAGCCCGAGAGTGCAGGCCATTTGCAGCAGCCTGCCACGAGTCTCTTCGAAGGTCAGATACAGACCCGGCTCGCCAGCATCCGCCCCGGCGCAGATGAACTGCAGGGCGAGGGTGGTCTTGCCCACGCCCGCGCTGCCCGCCACAAGCGTCGCGCTGCCTCGTGGCAGGCCTCCGTCGAGCATTTGGTCGAGGCCCGCCATCCCACTGCTCACTACGTCTGGGTGCTGGGGAGCTTGCTTGTCGGATTCCGGCTCGACCTGTAGCCGCGGATAGACGACGAATCCTGTGCTCGTTATCTGGAAGGAGTGCTTGCCGGACCGGTTGGGTAGGCCCCGGCTCTTGAGAACTTCCACATAGCGGAAGCGGCGGCGATTCGCGTCTAGCTCATAAGTCAGCCTCAACGCCACGTCGGAGAGGTATTCTTCGAAGGGTACTAGGTCTGGGTCGGCACTGTGCAACTCCTTGGTAAGAATCGCGGTGACGCCGCTGCGCTTGAGGGCGTTGATGAGACTATAGACAGCCGTTCGCTGTGAGGTCCTTGGGGTGCCGTAGACGTAGAGGTGATCGAGGCTGTCAAGAACGACGGTGTCGACCTCGTGGCTTCCGAGAAGAGTTCCCACCGGGCCCCCGCCGCTCTCAAGCTGTTCGAAGAGAAGATCGGGCGAAGTGCAGACGAGAGTCATCAAGCCCTTGCGCTCGAGGTCGGTCAGGTCCCAACCGAAGTTGGCCGCATCACGAAGAATCTGGCCTGGCAGTTCTTCAAGGGCAATAATGAGGCAACGCTGCCCTGCCCTAGCGCGACTAACCGCTATCTGAACGCCCAACGTGGTCTTGCCAGCGCCAGGGACACCTTCGATGAGAACGCAGCTACCCGCTGGGATACCACCGCCCACGATCTCGTCAAGTCCGGGCACCCCGCTGGGAACCGGAAGGCTCACTCCCTGACCTCCTCGCTCGCTGCCGCGTCAGGGTCCTTGCGTTTCCCCTTGGCCGTGACTCGTGCAACAAGCATTCGGATTATTTCTCGCCGGGCGGGCGGGTCATCGAGGTACATTTCGCTGAGACGGCAGAGCAGATTCCAGACTTCTTCGACGCGCTTAAGCGCGTAGCAGCGATAGCGCCCAGCACCGAGTTCGTAGACCTCCAGGATCCCGTGCGACGCAAGGCGCTCAAGGGCTTCGCCCACCTCTTCGGGCTGGCGGCCCATTCGCATGGCAATTCCCGCGGCCGAATCGAACACGTTCGGATGGGCCTGGAAAAACAAAGCCACGTCCAGACCAACGATGTTCTGGGCGACTTCCTCCACTAACCAACGTATCTTTTCTTGCATCAGCCTGGCGCCCTTAACCGCGAACTCCTGCTCATCCGTCCAGACGGCTTCTGACCTCCAAGATCCCCAAACTTCTTGTGATGATATATATAATAATCGCTGAATTGGGCCTCTAGGTTCGCAGCAAGCAGCAACGCCCGACCACTTCACTTCCTCTGAGACCCCGAAGGGAAGCCAGGCGAATTGTATTTGTCAAGATCATACCTCATCCGGCGTGGTTCTGTCCAGCCTTCTTGGCCAGCATGTCCGCACTCTAACTCGAGCCCTGACCCAAAGGGGAAGGACTGAAGTGGATTGAGGAAGGAATCAGGTGGGAGCCGTAGGTAGTAGGTGATAAGGGCAAGCAGCGCAAGGAGGAGCAGGAGCCGACGGTCGGACCGAAGGAATCTGTAGAGTCTGTTCCAGGCAAAGGTGCGGTACCTGGGGTTCGTAGGGCAGAGAGTTTCTGGGGGGCTGGCCTTATGGTCGCGAGATTCTTCTGGGATGGGACTTCCTGGGGCTCTATTGCCCGACGCCAATTCTGTCTTACGTCGAGGATACTAGCCTTGGCCTTGCCGATGGAGACCTGGGGCCAGGTGTTGGAAGAGGAAAACAATGCAGCAAGAAACTTTCGACCTTCGGCTGGGCAACTACCGCCGTTTAGTCGTGCACTACCAACGCAAGTTGGGAATCTACAGCGCTTTCTTCATCTGGTTGGCAGCAGGATCGCGCTTCCATGGTTTTGAAACCGTTTCTAGTCCACGAACTCGTCCTGTGGCTCTGGGATCTCCTGGTCGTCCTGCTGATCGCCGTACTCGGCGGCCACTGCCCGCTGACGTTGTTCGCGCCGATGCTGGTTTATGCAGGCGAAGTAGAGGGCTATTGGGCAGGCGATAAGACCAAAAAGCATAAGCCCAAGGACAACCTGGGCAGCCAGGGCGACCTCCTGTGGTGTACGAGCATCGCCCAGCTTTTGCCCCACCAGCGCCCACAGGACTGACAGCAATGGCATTTGCTTTCTCACCCTGCCGAGCTTTAGCTCTCCGCGCCTGGACGGCCATCGGCCTACCCGGGGACGGCGATCTCAGGCCCCTTTGTCCCTGCCCACGTCGCCCGACTGCTCCGGTAGCCCCTCCCCCTCTTCCTTGTGTTGCTGCGCGGCCTTGCGCTGCTCCTGTAGGGCCACCAGGCGGAGTAAGCCAAAGGTGGCTGCGAGTCCCAAAAAGACGATAAGTAGGATTATCGCGGACGCTCGCGAGGCTCCTTCCTCTGAGGGCTGGACTTGCGCAAGAAAAGCGAGCAGCGAGGCCCAAACGGTCATCATGACACATCGTCCTGGAGTGAAGAGAGAGGGCAGCTAGTCTGCGCTGCTAACATAAACACATCCCCCTACTCCGGTCGCCCCTCAAAGCTCCCCCCTCGTTTTTCCAAGACCCGATACGACATGATAGCCCACACAGGAACCCTATTTCGCCTGTTCGGGCTCCCACAGACATCCGCGCGCAGGGCTGTGGCCTCCCAGGGCTAGAGGCCGGGCATCAGTGCAGCTGTGGGAGGCACTGAAGGCGCATATCCGGGGCCGATGGGCATTGAGCCAGGCCCTGGCATACCTGAAGGCATTCCGCCCCCCATCATGCCCATCATCTCAGACGGCATTCCCGGGGCTCCGGGGGCCATAGCTGCACCCGCCAGGCCGCCAGCTCCCGGGATGCTCGCCAGCAGTTGCGGCAGCGCTGCCCCCGCCGTAAGCGAGGAGGTCAAAGGTAGCGTGTCGGGCGCGTTCTGCGCGAGCTTTACGCCGCGCTTCACCAAGCCCCCGAACACACGCCTTGACCCGATCTTGCCGTCAGCTCCGACGAACGCCACCTCGGCCGCGTCTACCTGCGACAGGTTCGACATGGGCCCGC
>JAKORR010000652.1 GCA_029777735.1 Armatimonadota bacterium
CGAGACGCCCTGCGTCGGGCCGGGGGATGCACCGGTAGCCCTCAAGGTACCTTGGCAAGGCTCTTCGCCGCTGCTCTTGCCTTCAACCACACCGTCTATCCTTAAACATCCGAACAACCCCTGCCAGTGCCCTTTTGTTGACGCTGAACTCTGTCCCATTTATAATTCTCCTTGCCTTTATAGGTGATGTGAATGGACCGGATATGGGCTCCGTGGCGTATGGCCTATGTCGGAGGCCCACCCTCTGAGGGGTGTGTTTTCTGCCAGGCTGTAGAGGACCCCGACAGCTTTGGTGTGCTGACGCGGGGCGTCCAGGGTTTTGTAATGTTGAACGCCTATCCCTACAACTCTGGGCACCTTCTCGTTGTCCCGTATTCCCACGTGCCTAGCATCGTGAACCTGGGCACCGAGGAGCTGTGTGGGCTAATGCAGTTGGTGCAGGCGTCCATGGAGGCCATGGAGCGCTGCCTGCGGCCCCAAGGCTTCAACCTCGGTGCCAACATCGGTTCGGTGGCTGGAGCAGGCATCGCTGAGCACGTGCATCTCCACGTAGTCCCTCGCTGGCAAGGCGACACTAACTTCATGTCTGTAGTCGCCGACACGCGGGTCGTTCCGGAAGCGCTGCAAGCCTGCGCCGAGCGGCTAAAGCCGGTGCTGACAGAAGTGTGTGAGGAACTGGGACTCACTATGACCACCAAAGAGGATGCACACAGCCATGAGTGACCAACGGTACCGTACCACATGGCCTTTCGTGATCTTGATGCTGCTCTTGGGGACGGCGGCTTGGACGCAGGAAGTCCGCTTCATCTCGCCTCAGAACGGGGCCACGATACGGGGCGTGGTCAACCTTCAGGCAACCAAGACCAACCCAGACGATGGTTGGATGTCCTACAAAATCGGCGCTGTAGGCAAAGAAGCGGTCTATGTAGCCGCCGTCATCAAGCCTTTCAGCTTCTATTGGGACACACGTGCTCGCGGCAAAGACGGCACCAGGCTCTATCCTGATGGCGACTATGTGCTGACCGCCAGCGCCTTTGACCCGTCCGGCAATGCGGTCGGCGAGAGTTCTGTTACTGTGACCTTGGCCAATGACATCGGACCAGCCGAGATAGGTAGCACCGAGCTGCGGTGCAGGTACCAGAAGGCGGAGAAGTTGACCTTCTCAGCCGAGGGCAATATTAACGTGAGCCTGCCCAAGGAAGAAAAGGAGCGCCTCTATATACCGCTCAATATGGACGTGCTTGTGAAGGCCGACTGGGAGGAGGTTGTCCTCAGCCCCACAAGCGACGCGTCGGCGGTGTTGGACAAGATCGCCAAACACGCCTTCGTTCAAGTGGTTGGCAGCGAGGGTTTCAACCTACCCGCTGCTGGGAAGAAATTCCGAGTGCGTGTGTCACCTCGCGGCTTCGTCGATGTCTTCAAGGAAAAGGACGAGCACTTTCCCCTGGGCGAGTACTTCGTGATGCTGCCTGACAGGCCGGTGAAGCAGGGCGACACCTGGGAGGATGATCTGGCGGTGCTTCCCCTGCCCAACGCAACCGAACGGCGCATCGTGAAGGCGAGGATGGTCCTGGACGGCTTCGAGTACGTGGCAGACCGCCGCTGCGCACGGATACTGACCAAGTTCAGTGAAAAGGACCGTGCCATTATGGTCCGAGTGGGATCGAGTATGTTCCCGTTCAAGACGTCTTACGAAGCCGATCGCATCAGTTACTTCGGAATCGACGTGGGACACTTTGTCGCCTTCGAGGAGCGGATGAAGCACACTCTCGATCTTCCCGCTCAGATCGTCCAGATGCTGTACCAATTCCAGCTTGGTCCAGGGGCTCAGGCCATGGGTGGGCTGGCTGGCATGGGTGGCATGGGTATGCCCGGTATGGCTATGCCTGGCGTGGGCGGGATGCCCAGCATGGGTGGCATGGGTCCGATGGGCCCAGCAGGCCCCGTGGGCCCCATGGGGCCGGAGGCAGGCATGATGATGCAGCCGGGGATGGGAGGCATGCCGGGCATGGAGCCCAGCATGCAGGGCTATGGTCCCGGCATGATGGGCGGCATCCCAGGCTCCGAAGGCATGATGGGCGGCGTGGCGGCCCAACCAGCCAAGGTCAACATCGAGAGCACACTCAAGATCATCGAGACCACGCCGGTGAAGTCTTGACGCACCGGTTCTTGCACATTGGCTATCCTCGGGGGCTTTGTCGGCGGCATCCTGCCTAGGCGCCCTGGGTAGCTCTACTGGCCTAAGTCCAGGCCGTGGTCATGTAGCCACCCAGAAGTATCACTATCTTGCTATCTGTTCACGCGGCCCTGTATCAAATGGTGCCATTCCGGCCGCTATGATGCCAACATTCATCGGCAATGGGTACTCTCGGCTTACTTTTCCTCTGTTCTCTCTTGCCGACTGCCGCTGAGCCGGTCACGATTCACGTGGTCGCCTGGCAGCCCACCTCCGCCGGTGCAGACAAAGCTCTGCGTTTGCTCTGTACCCGCTTCAGTGCCCTAAACCCCACCGTCACCTGCACCATCATGCGCCAGCCCATCGATGACGCCTACCGCCTCATGCACTATTGGGCCAGGACCGATGTCTGGCGGCCAGAAGTGCTAGTCGTGTCTGAGCTGTGGCTCGCGGAGTTCTCCAAGTCTCTTGCTCCCCTGCCCGAGAAGGCGGCTGCTACGGTCCGGGCCCATGCGCCCGCCAGCTTGGTGGCCCGGCTCAAGGCTGCTGGCGCCGATGTTTCTGTCCCTTGGTGGATCGAGCCTCGCGTGCTCTTTTACTGGCCCCATCTGATCGGCGGCCGTGACTGGCAGCCGGACTCTTGGGACGAGGTGATCAAACGCGCGGCCGAGACCACCTGCAAGCGGAAGGTTTGGGGCCTGGGCCTGCCTGGCAGTGGTCCTGCCGCGGCACAGCTCTTCCTCGAGATGCTGTGGTCAATGGGCGGTGTCCTTCGCGATCCCGACGGCCGGACCAATCTCTCCGCACCGTCCGCGGAGGAGGTCCTCTCGCTGATCCTGCGTGCCGACGCGACGCAGGCATGTCAGCCCCAGTTACTCACCTGGTCTCAGGCTGAGCTGGAGGCCGCCTTCGCCGATTGCAAGTTGGCAGCACTGGTGGCCGGGGCGTTGCTCGCCCACGATCTCGGAAGTCCTGCTGACAAGAAGTATGGCATCGCGCGGATCCCAAGCAGAAAGCCCTTCATGAGCGTGTCGGTCGACTGTTTGGTCAGTCTGCAGGGCGCTGGCCATCCCGAGGTCGTTGCGAGATTCCTAGAGTTCGCGGCATCAAGGGAAGGCCAGGCTCAGATCGCAGAAGCGGGTGGCCTGTCCTTCTACCCGGATCTCCTGGCCCTGGCTGTCAAAGATACAGCCCTTGCTGTCATCCTTGAGGGCCGCGAGGACATCAGGGGTCTGCCCATTGAGGAGTGGGGAGCTCTCGTCAAGGGGTTGGATCAGGCGCTCTACCAGGCTCTATCGGGGCGGCGCACGGTGGCCAGAGCGCTGGAGGAGGCTCAGGCTACATTCCGCGAGGCTCTAAGTGATTCCTTCTGACAGGAAGCTGGGGCTAGGTTGGAAGATAGAAGGGGGCATGGCTTGGAGAGTGGCGTGATAGTGGGCGGTGATTTGATCCAGGTTGTCGCGCCAAGCGTTGGTGGCAGCCGTGTCTTTGATCAGCCGCCAGGTAGTCTCGATCCTGTTCAGCCACGGCGAATAGGTTGGCAGGAAGTGGAAGGTGATCTACCTGCCTTCCGCAGCTAGGAACTCCCGGACGCGCCGGCTCTTGTGAAGGCCCTAGTTGTCCAAGACAAGAGGGATCGCCCTTCCTGGGAGGGCCGCCAACTACCGCATTTCCTCAAGACCTCAGCGTCTATCTGCCGCGCATCCTGCCGCCTTTGCTGTCACCTTCACCTCACCTATTCGCGCCAGCCCCCCAACCTTCCCTCCTTGGCTTCCCCTCACGACAGGAAACTACTTAGAGCATTGCCTCGCCGCGCACTTACACCGCCTCGTCAAAAGTGGATAAACGTCAGCCATTCCCACCAGCGGGCGTCCTATGTGTCCTCAAGTGCACAGAGGTGGGCCCGGAGGTCCTGCTGGAGGATCACACCCATTGGCGTGGCCTGTTCACTGTGGCGGCGGCGGGTCACGCTGCCTCTCTTGCCTTGCGTGCGGGGCCGCTGGTGGGTATCCTAAACTTTGGCCCTGCTTGGAGTCCTCGAGATGAAACTCCCGGCGGCGGCCAGTAGTCTATTAGTCTATAATGGGGCGGATATGACGCCCCAACCTCGAAGCACGGGAGTGTCGTTGTAATGAAAACACCTCTGGCTGCAGCCGCAGTCGCGGTTCTCGTCCTCCTCGCGGGCTGTGGTGGCGGAGGTGATGGCTCCTCGGTGGAGGCTGGCTTCGTGCCCACGGCCCAGGCCTACATGCCCCTGACGGCGGGCAACTGGTGGCAGTACGAATACCGTATGCCGACGGTGGCTACGGCCCAGAGCGACCGGATCCCCGACCGCTCCACCCGCCGCGTGCTCGGCAGCCATACGATCAACAATCAGCAGTGGTTCGAGATCGAGGTCGTGGACTGGAGCTCAGAGGACGGCATCGACGACCCCATTGGCAGGAACGTCATCTGGATGCGGGAGACGATACAGGGAGTGTATCTGTACGACGAAGTCAACAAAACAGCTCTGCCTTGGATCAAGAAAACCGCCCAAGTGGGGGATACTTGGACACCTGACGTAGACCTGGACATCGTCTGGGAGTTGAGAAGTAAGACTGACACTGTCCAGACGGCAGCGGGCAAATTCTCTGGGTGCCTCGTGGTCGCGGAGCGCGACGTCTTTGGCATGGGCTCCGAGACGATTGAGGAGGTCTGGGAGCGCTGGTTCAAGCGCGGCATCGGTATGGTCATGGATCGCTACTGGTCGGACGTGCCCGAGGTCCAACAGTACGGCGATCTGAAGCCCTGGGACGAGGCTGCGCTCATGGCCTACCAGGTGAAGTAGCACCACACAGTCCATGCCCGCCGGCAGGGGGCGCTTCTGAGGGTTTCGGCGCCCGGTCTCTGAGGGCCCCAAAGGCTCTGGCTAGCTCCGGGGCAGCGTGCTTCGAATCCAAGTTTCGACCAACAGCGCGATACAAGGGAGGAGCACAAAGATTCGCGGCGAAGCCCCCCCACCATACCCTAATCGTTACCGTCCATCCGTCACCAACACGATGGGAGGTACAA
>JAKORR010000653.1 GCA_029777735.1 Armatimonadota bacterium
ACCGTGAAGAGGCCGGTGCCATTATGCCGGCCGTGCGCGTGCGCGACGTTCTCGTCAGTGCCGAGTAAGGGGACATCGTCCAAGCAGAGTTACCAGGGGTCCCTCCGTCACGGCGACTTCATGCCCTAAGAGGCAGCTTGCGCACTGCCCAGCCGCGCCCAAGCTTCATCTCATGCGCTTAGGGCTTGGTGCGCCTCAGCGTGCCGCTCGCGGATCGGGATTCGGTACGGACATTTCTGCTCGCACAGCCCACAGTCCAAGCACTCGTCCGCCCGGTGCTCCATCCTCGCATATTGCTCCCGCGCATACTCCGCTAGGTCGTAGGCCTGCAAGTACTGCATCAGCCGGAAGATATCTGCGTTGCGTATCCCCACGGGGCACACGTCGTGGCAATAGCCGCAGCGTCTGCAGGGCTGGTCGCCAATCCTGGCAGCAAGCTCCCCAATGGCCTGTTCCTCCTCGGGCGTCAGCGGCTCGACGATCTCCCCGGCCACGACGCTCAGGTTCTCCTCGACCTCGTCCAGGCTGTCCATACCCGGGCAGGCCAGCGTCACGTTGGGGTTCGATAGCACGAAGCGCAGAGCCAGGGTCGACAGACGCTTCTCAGGGGGCAGCATTTGCGCCAGGCTGTGGTCAGTTGCCAAAATCCCTCCCGCCACAGGCTTCATGATCACTGTCGCCACGCCCAGCTTAGTGCACAATGGCAGAAGCTCGGGCTCGTTGGCGCGGTTGATGGGGCTGTAGGGCACGAGTGCCAGCACGAACTCTCCCGTCTTCACCGCCTCAATGGCGGGCTGAGGCTCGTGAGCCGTCACACCCAGGAACCGTATCTTTCCCTGCTCTTGGGCGCGCTTCATCACGTCCAAGACCCCGCCGTCTCTGTAGGCCCACTCGCTGTTGCGGTCGATGTAGTGAATCTGGTAGCAGTCGATATAGTCCAGATCTAGGCGTTCGAGGCTGGCGTCGATGTCGGCGGCAAACTGCGCGGGCGGGTCGTCCACGTTCTTGATGTAGGTCTTCGTCGCCACGAACACCCGCTCGCGGTATCCGCCCTTGAGCGCCTTGCCGATGCGTACTTCCGAGTCACCATAGGAAAGCGCGGTGTCGATGTAGTTGATGCCGCGGTCAAAGGCAGCCCTAAGCAGCCCGAGGGCCTCCGACTCGCTCAGCGTGCCCATAGGGCTGCCCTGGAAAAGAGGAATACCGCCAAACCCCAGGCGGCAAACAGTGAAGCCTGTGCGTCCAAGGGAGACATGCTGCATGAAATCGAACCTCCAAGTGCGCGGTTGAGTTATTGTGCAGACTCAGTCGCCGCTTGACTGAAAGCCTGGCTGAGTTGGGCAATCTGTAGGGTTTCCACGAGGGACAGAGTTCCCTTCTGGTTCCTGAGCACCTCGATTCTGTCTCGACCCGCGGATGGGAGCAGCACCATCCTGCCCTGATTGCGGAGTTGGTCGGCCATGGTCTCGGGAACTTCCCTAGAGGACCAGCATCCAAAGACAACGTTGTATGGTCCATACTTCGCCATGCCTGCCGGGTCACCCAAGTCTACCTTGACGCCGGCGAGGTCCAGCTTTTGCATGGCGCTCTCAAGTTCCTGCTTGAGGTTCGGCGACCCGACAAGGCAGAGCACCCTCGCCCCCATCCTTGCGCATAGCGCAGCCCGATAGCCAATGCCCGGCTCGAGGTCCAGTACGTACTGACCTGGGCCAACTCGCGCAGCCTGCACCATAGCCACCTGTACCACCGGCGACGGCTCGAAACTCGTAGCGCCCAAGGTCAGGGGGGTATCCGTGTAGGCGCGATCGGCCAGGTCCTGAGGGAGCAGTGCGTGCCGGGGCACAGCCTGGACCGCCTGTGTCAGCCTACTGTCCACGAGAAGACCCGCCCGCTGGAGCTGAGCTGCGAACTGCAGCCGCTGCTTCTCCTCAGTAGATAGGGTTTTGCTTCCACAGCCGCCCAGGCACATCAGCACGAGCGGCACGAGGCTCAAAGCCCTCAGTACCCCCACATGCCTTGCCCTCTCAGTCACCGTGCAAGCCCAGCCCTGTCGGCTGGACAACCTGCTGACAGCGCGCACGGCCACCACCTACTTGCGCTCTGCCTCCCCGGTCATCGGCACGAAGAGCACCGGGAGCACGGCGCGCTTGACGATCTTACCTTCTTCCTTGACGAGCAGATAAAGCTCCTGCACACCGGTCTCACCGACGGGTATCACCATGCGTCCGCCTTCCTTGAGCTGTTCGATAAGCGGAGCAGGTATGTTGGTGGGAGCACAGGTGACAATTACACCGTCAAAGGGCGCGTAGTCGGGCCAACCCCGGTAGCCATCTCCGGCCTTCACCGAAACGTTCTCGAAGTGCAGTTCGCTTAGCCGCTTCTTCGCTATCTCGGCCAACTCCGTGACTATCTCGATAGTGTAGACGTGTTTGACCAGCTTGGCCAGCACCGCCGCCTGGTAGCCCGAGCCCGTGCCCACTTCCAGTATCACCTGCTCTGGCTTGGGCTGCAGTAGTTCAGTCATGATCGCGACGATCGACGGCGCCGAGATAGTCTGGCCGTGGCCAATGGGCAGGGGGGTGTCGAGGTAAGCCCTATCACGCTCGCTGGGAGGTACGAAGAGGTGCCGAGGGACAGCGCGCATCGCCGCGATGACGCGTTCCTCTCGCAGCCAGCCCTCGCTGATGAAACGATCGACCATCTGATTGCGAAGGCGGGCGTAGTAGGCCTCATCCTGCTCTTCGCTCTCCGCTGCGCGACCAGTGCCGAGAAGGCTGCAACTGACCACTGCTACCAGGACCAGCGCCGGCGCGCTCAACAGCATCGCCCAACGCATGGCCAAAATCCTCCTCACTCATCGTATCTGCCTCTATTCTACACCTTCCGGCGCCAGAGGGCACGGGGGGAACAGCCAAGATCCTTCCAGGCCCGGTGGACATCGCAAGGCGGCAGAGAGTGGCCGTAGGCTCATCGCGCTGGGGCCAGCCCCCGACAAACCACCTCCCCGGCTACGGGCCGAAGATCCTGTAGCCCCCTGCGTAGATCAATTGATCGCTGCGGGCCGGCAAAACCCCCGCTGGCCAGGACCGGTACCTGCACGCCAACCTCGAAGGCCCTCAACCCCTTCCTCTCGGGTCCGGACATGCTGAAACCTGGCGACAGGAATACTACCGTGGACGAGCTGCAGGGCACAACGTCTCTGCCTACGCAGTCCCCACGCCAAGGCCTCGCGCGCGACGGAGGAGCCTCATCCACGGCGCAGCCGGCGCGACGTCACAAACCACCGCCCATACAGGAACACAAGCATCACGATCGGGAGCAGAGCCAGCAGCAGCGGCAGACTCACACTGGCGAGCCGTATTGCGGACCATGACAGGGCTCCCACCACCAGCAGGCCAATCACCACAGTCCCTAGGGCCGACCCTCGGCTAAGCAGCTCCGCGATCCCCCCACCGCCCAGGTAGTGCTGACATAGTGGACACTCCCGCACGTCCCTTGACACTTCGCTGAGGCACTGAGGACAGATTCTGAGCCGTTGCTCCTCCCGCCGTAGCTCTTCCCGGGCGTAGTCCAGGTGCCAGCGCACCTCGGGATCCGGCTGCAGCGCTAGACTTTGTTCATAAAACTGAATCGCTTCGGCCCACATCCGTCGCTCGAAGAAGAAGTCCCCAAGGCATTTGTAGGGATAGGCCCACTTCGGTCTCTCGGCGATCATGCGCTGGTAGTGGTGCAAGTCTTGCATCTTGATCGCGAGCAGTGCCCGTTCGTTTGCCAGGCTTCGCAACAGCCCGTGAGTGGCGGCGAAGGCCACTATGATCAGTGCCATTGCGGGGCCTAGAGGGTCGCCGGCGTGCGTCAACATGATGCCGTTGACGCCCATGAGTAGCACCACGAAGACCACTGCTTCGAGCAGGCTTATCTCACGGTCCATCGCCGCCCAGATAAGCTGGATGACGATCAGGCCGTCAACCAGGAAAACCAGGACGTACGCCACCTGAAAGCCTATATGTCCTTGCCTCCCCAATCCTGGCTTCGCGAGCCACGGGTCTCAGCGCCGAGTTTGAAGCTCAGCCGCTACCACCTCAGTCCCCGCGAGCCGCAGCTCCAGCCTGCCCCCTCTGACCTGCCACACACGGTCGTCCAGCACACTGCGTGCTACGTTCCCTTCGCCTGGCAACTCCAGGGAAAGCGTGGCTGTCTCGGCACCGCTGTTGGTCGCAAGTAGCAAAACCCGCTTGCCTCGGAAGAGAGCGGCGTGAAGCTCGTCGCTATTCCCGCTGTTCACCCCAAGCCCTGCCAGCAACTCGGCCGGGGCGGCTGCTATCTCCTTCCCTAACTCCCCTAAAAACCTGTTGATGCGTGGCAGTTCGGCCATGAGTGCAGGTTCATGGACTAGCCCACACTTGCCGTCGTCCCAGGGGTAGTACACAACACCCTTGGCGCCGTAAATGAGGCCTTGAAAGACCATGCACCACTCTTCCGGGCCAGTGGGTGCACGACCCTTACTCGGGTCGCCGCTGTAGGCCGCGATATTGTGGAGCTGAGGTATCAGCCAAAAGGCCTGCTGTCCGCCCAACACCTCGCGCGCACGAGCCGACCAGCTGGCCACGGTTCGCAGCGGCGCGTGCGGCACTGGGTAGGGATCGATCGCCAGCACGTCCGTGGTCGCAGCAAAGCGCCCGAAGGCCCCAGGGTCACACATCACCAAGTACACGGGATGATGCGGATCTTCGTCGCGGCAGATACGGTAGGCGTCCAGACACCACTCATATTGCTGTGGCCCCGGCTCGTCCACTGGGTACCAGGCCAGAAGCGCAGGATGATTACGGCAGGCCCGCACGACCTCGCGGAAGGGCTCGGGTCTATACTCGCCACGAAGGAAGCCGGACATCTCCAAGATGACCTTCAGCCCGTGGGCGGCTGCGGTGTCGAGGGCCTGTCGAGCGCCCTCGACGGTGTTACCCCAGGCCTGGATGCAGTTGAACCCCATCTCGCGCGCTTGGTCATAAAACTCCGGGGCAATATGGTACACCCCGATCGGGAAAAAGGGCTGCCCGTCCACATAGGTCTCCAGATTGTCGCCAAGCGCCACCTGAGGCTTTGTTGGCGCCACAACCTCCAGCCCCCACGTCCGTGACCACAGACGACGGCCGTCCTTCTCCAGCACGAAGCGTAGGTCTATGCCTCCCGGCTGCAGGTCGCGCAGCGGAGCTGATAACTCGTGCTCAACTCCCCTCTCCGCTGGCACCGGGCCCTCCTGCTGCCCGATCACCTTCGCACCTTGAGTGGCCACCAACCTCACCCTCGCACCCTTCAGGTCCTCGCCGTAGGGATGGGATGTGAAGCGCAGACGAATCTGTGACGCACCCGTGCTCAGATAGATCGCCTGGCGGTAGGCTGGCGCCAGAAGACGAACTTCGATCAGCTCGGGCACAGTCACCTCGACGGCAGTAGTGGCGTAGATAGCCTCCCCTGAGGGGCTCTCGAACTCGATCCAGCTCAGATGTTTGCCGCGCTGATTCAGCTCAAGTTGCAGTTGCGCGGAGAAACCGTCCCTCGCGTTGCCGGTAACCTCGCCCACCGCACGCGCCCTTTTGCCATCCGGCTGCAGGACGCACCAGGCCACGCCCGTCACCCCCTGCTGATCCAGCGTCCGGAAGGTCACGCGGGCCTCGCACAGGCCAGGATGCACCTCGTCCACACCCCGCGACGATACCAACTCGATGCCCGCACGCCTACTTCTCACGTACTCCCACAGGTTGTTAAGCTGTGGCTCTGACAGCGGCCAAAACCCCGACAGCCACATGAAACCCCGGCCAAACTCCGCCAGCGCCAACAGATCCGAACCCTCTGGACAGCGAGCCAGCACGCGCCACTTTGGTCCGCATTTCATGTGCGACCAGGAGCATCTAGGCTGCCAAGGCTGTGGGAAGTTGAGCAGCGGGTGGGCAGGCTCAAGGACTTGCGCCTCCTGCCCAGCGTGCTCGCATTTGGCGATCTCTACCGCGTAGCCCTCCCCAAAGTCCCGCAGCCAGTCCACGTGGACGGCGTAGTTGACGTCAGTGAAGACGAAGGCCCCGCCGCGTTGCATAAACTGCATCATTTGCTCTCGCCATCTCGAGAAATCTTGGACCTTGGAGTAGTTATACAAGGCGCTGCCGAGTACTAGGTCGTACTGGTCCAGCTTGGCGGCCAGCTCACCGAACTGCGTATTCTCGTACTTGTCCATTGCCCACCCGAGGGCCTTCAGGCGCGCGTCGTAATCGTCACGATGGCGGAAGTCACCGTAGTCCGAATAGAGCAGCGCGACGCGTGGCCTCGGTGCCTGCGGCGCCTGAGCCATGCATGAAACCGTAGAGAGAAGCACGAGGACCACCCTGCCCGAGAATCTCATTGGCAACTATCCTCCTTCCGCTGGAGTGACCGGGTCGGGGGCCACAGCAGCCGTGGCTTTTCCATCATCCCGCCTCATCCACTTCTACACCTTTACATTATACCTTGCCCTCGCCGCCGTGGCTCTAGCACAGCAGGAGGACAAACGTGCAAAGCGAACCCTTGTGCTGGGTGCTAGACCTGTTTCCGCCAGGCGGGGGTCGGTAGGCGTTGCACCACTGCGGATAGCCCGCGCTACCGGCATCTCCAGGAAGCCTGTCCGCTCCTGACACGAGGAGGTACTCGACTATGAGGGTGCGATGGCTGTTCTGGATGTCGGCAGTAGCCGTGCTGGTAAGCTTGGAAGCGACTGCTCACGCACAGCAGGGCCTCAGGCTTACCTACACCGACCTTCTCCGCGAACTGACTGATCTCCACCGCCTGATGTACTGGCAGGACGGAATTCGCGCCGGCCAAGCGTCAAGCTACGACCGCGGCGAGCACGAGCGCTGGGGATCCAATGGCGACGCAGGCCACTACCTCCGGGTCGAGGAAAACGGCGAGGCGGTCATGGCCGAGCTCGACGGGCCAGGTTGCATCTACCGCATCTGGTCGGCCAACCCCCAAGGCCTTATCCGGTTCTACTTCGACGGCGCCGACAAGCCCCGGTATGAGTTCGAGTTCAACAAACTCTTCACCGGCGAAATGCCCCCCTTCGACAGGCCTATCGTGTACAAGCGGGGACCTCAACAGTCGGCCTCGGACTGCTACCTGCCAATTCCCTTCTCTGGACGCCTCAGAATCGCGGCGGACCGCCGCCACCACCAGTACTATCACTTCGGCTACCTGCTCTTCCCCAAGGACTGGCGGGTGCCCAACTTCCGCCTGCCCCTGACCGCCGAGGAGCAGGCCGCTCTGGATTCTGCCAAGCAAGCCTGGTCCCAGTGTGGCCAGGACCCGAAGCCCCATCTGTCCGGCCAGACTTCCGTGACCAAGAGCGTGACCCTGGCGCCCGGCCAGACGGTTGTCCTGGCCAACCTGCAGGGCCCAGGCATTGTGCGGGCCCTCCGCGCCAAGGTTACCTGCGACCAGCGCTATTTCTGGCGCAAACTGCTCCTGCGTGGGACCTGGGACGGCAGTGACTGGCCGCAGATACTCGCGCCCCTGGGCCCCCTATTCGGCTTCGACTGGCAGATGCCTACCTACAAGTCGCTCATCGCCGGCGCGGACCCTGAGTCAGGCTGTTACTTCTACTATCCCATGCCCTTTCGTAGGTCCGCCAGGCTGGAGCTGACAAGCCATCTGGCCAGGGACGCACAGGTGAGCTTCGAAGTCGAGTGGGCCCCAGTGGAAGCTCTGCCCGACAACGCCCTATATTTCTTCGCGCGCTGGCGCCACGAGCAGAAGCCAAGTGTTTTTGACTATCCCTTCATCGAAACGGCAGGACAAGGGCGATTCGTTGGCGTGACGCTACAGATCAATCATCCTATCCCCGGCTGGTGGGGCGAAGGAGACGAAAAAGTCTGGGTGGACGACGATCAGTTCCCCCAGTGGATAGGCACTGGCAGTGAGGACTACTTCGGAGACGCTTGGGGCATACGCTATCTGTCGGAGCCGAGTTTCGGTTGCAGCATGAGCGAGGGTGCCCGCACCTGCCCCTATCGCTGGCACTTCCTCGACTACATCCCCTTCACCAAGCGCCTACGTATGACCATCGAGAACTACCCATCGTCTGTAGGAGGGCCGGCGAACGCGCCCCCCTGGGAGGATGATTATTCGACGGTAGCCTACTGGTACCAGGCGGAGCTCAAGCCGCCCTTTGAGCAGTTGGCGGGGCAAAAGTACATCGGCGGTGCCCAAATGGGCCAGGCGCCCGC
>JAKORR010000654.1 GCA_029777735.1 Armatimonadota bacterium
CTCGGCACGCTCATCTGCGTCACGGGATTGTCGGGGTCAGGCAAGAGCACTCTGGTGGTCGACATCCTTTACCGCGGCCTGCGCAGGTATCTGCACCGCGCCGCGGACAAGCCGGGCGCACACCAGCGGATCGTGGGCTACGAGCAAATAGACAAGGTTGTCAGCATTGACCAGGCACCCATCGGTCGGACCCCCAGGTCCAATCCCGCGACCTACGTGGGAGTCTTCGACGAGATCCGCCATCTCTTCGCACAGGCCCCCGAAGCCCGCGTCCGCGGCTACAAGCCGGGACGCTTCAGCTTCAACGTGCCTGGCGGAAGATGCGAGACCTGCCGCGGCGAGGGCCGGCTACGCGTCGAGCTGGAGTTCCTGCCGGACGTGTGGGTGACATGCCAGGAATGTAGAGGAACGCGCTTTAACCGCGAGACCCTTTCGATCCGTTGGCGGGGCAAGAACATTGCCGAAGTGTTGGAGATGACCGTATCGGAGGCAGCCGAGTATTTCGCGAGCATTCCACGCGTCAAGGCCATGCTTGAGGTACTCGAGGACGTCGGTCTGGGCTACGTCCGACTAGGGCAACCAGCCAATACGCTTTCCGGAGGAGAAGCCCAACGCATCAAACTTGCTCGCGAGCTGGGGCGCCCCTCCACAGGGCGATCCTTTTACATCCTGGACGAACCAACGACCGGACTACACTTCGCCGATATAGAAAAGCTTCTTCAAGTGCTGGAACGTCTCGTCGACGCAGGCAACACGGTAGTCATCATCGAACACAATCTGGAAGTAGTGAAGACCGCCGACTGGATCATCGACCTGGGGCCCGAAGGCGGAACCAACGGCGGAGACGTGGTAGCCGTCGGAACGCCAGAACAGGTAGCCCGCAAACGCGGGTCTTATACTGGTGAATATCTGCGTCAAGTGCTGTCCTTAGCTGATGAGACCAAGCGTCCCAAGCGGTCACCCGCCCACTGAGCCGGTGAGGCTGGAGGCCTCCGTGGTTGTGCCCAGTTACCGGCGACCGTCGGCCTTGCTTGCGTGTCTTAACGGGCTGGTAACGCAGTCTAGGCCTCCTGACGAGATCGTGGTGGTCCTACGCGATGAGGATGTAGAAAGCCGGGAGCGCCTGGCCGCTTGGCTCTCGGGGCACGCCGATGCCGCCCAAGCGTTCAAGCTTGCGCTCGTGTCTCGTCCAGGCCAGTTGCCGGCGCTAAACGCCGGGCTGGCGGCGGCCACTGGCGAGGTCGTGGCCTTCCTAGATGACGACTGTGTACCCCAGCCTCAGTGGCTCGATAGGCTTCTTGTGCATTATGCGGACCCGTGTGTCGGTGGCGTTGGTGGGCGCGATGTGGTTCACTGCGGAAACAGCACTGTCGAAGGCCAAGTCAGCGTCGTCGGCAAATACCAGTGGTTCGGACGCCCAATAGGCAATCACCATCTGCAGTACGCTCCCGGCAGGCCCGTGGCGGTGGACCTTCTCAAGGGCGCAAACATGTCTTTCCGACGCGATCTCCTGGAGGGATTCGACGAGGTGCTTCAACTCGGCGCCGCCCAGTGCAATGACCTAGACGCATCGCTGAGTGTACGTCGGCGCGGGTTCCTACTCATCTACGACCCCCACGTAGTGGTCGACCATTATCCCTCAGAGCGCTACGGTGAGGCGACGCGGAGCTATGATGTGCCCCATATGCTCTTCGCCGAGGGCCACAACTGGATGTACGTCGTGCTAAAGCACGCAAGTTGGTGGCAAGTGCCTGTGCTCCTGGGCTACGGCTTCCTGGTCGGGCATACGCGAGCCTACGGTCTGCTCCGGGCCGCGGCCGGCTGTCTCCAAGTGGGCCCGGCCATGACGGCGTGGCGTCTACGCTGGTCGCTGCAGGGCAAACTCGCCGGTGCGCTGCGGTGGGCACGAAGCCTGGTTGGTGAGGCACACTGAGTGCTGATCGCCTCGACCTCGCGGTAGTCATAGAGCACGCCAACCTGCGTGGCGGACAGGAGAAGGTAGCACTCCACCTTGTCCGCCAGTGGGCCACACAACACGCCGTCACCCTCTACTGCTACGAAGCGGACCAGCAGGCGCTGCCGCCTGGCGTCCATGTGGTTCGCGTCAGACCTCAGCCGCGCGGCCATCTCCTCCCGGCGGCGCTTTTTCCCTGGCTTGTCGCACGGGCGATTCGGCCCGACCACGACGTTGTGCTAGCCCAGGGAGGCAACTGCCTATCCTCCACGTTCTCGCTGTTCCATACCTGCCATCTCCTACGTAGAGAAACAATGGCACTGGTCGCCCAAGAGCGAGGGCGTCCCTTGAATGTACGGGAGCGGCTCAATCTTCTGGTACGACAGGGGCTATTTGAGAGACTCGAGAGGCGTACACTCCTGCGCTGCCCGGGCAGATGCTTCGCTGTGTCCAGTCGTCTGGCTGACGACCTTGCACGGGTGCACGGCGTTGATCGGGCCGCCCTGGGCGTTGCCCCCAACGGTGTCGACCACTCCGTCTTCAACCCGCAGGCGCGCCGATTCCGCGCGGAGGTACGTCGGGAAATGGGTCTCGGCGAGAAGGAGCTAGTTGCCCTGTTCATCGGGGGGATCTGGTGGGAAAAGGGCCTCCACGTGGCCCTTCGCGCCGTGGCGCAGTGCGCTCTAAGCTGGCATTTGCTGGTAGCGGGCAGCGACGACGATACGCAGGTCTTCCTCCGTCTGGCGCAGGACCTCGGCGTGTCGGGCCAGGTTCACTTTCTTGGGCGCACAGATACCCCCGTGCGCTTGTACGGTGCCGCTGACTGTCTCATCCTCCCAAGCCGCTTCGAAGGCTTCCCTCTGGTGGCCTTGGAGGGCGCCGCCTGTGGGTTGCCGGTACTCATCAGCCAGGAGGGACATCCCGGCGACCTGGTGGATGGCACAACGGGGTTCGTCCTTCCTCGCACGCCAGAGGCCTTCGCCGGCGCGCTGGCGGACCTGGGCACCTCTCGCGAGCGTCTTCAAACCCTAGGCATGCTCGCGGCCGAGCGGGCCAGAAGCTTTACCTGGCAGAGGCAGGCAAAGATCCTCGAGACCGCTTTCCTGGAGTATGCTTCACGCCCCTGAGACGCGCGATCCGTACTTCTCAAGCTGGAACCCGCACGCTCGGTACCACCGTCCTCTACTCCAGCCTGCCCTCCCGGTAAGCCTGCAAGTAGTTCATACACCATTCGTCGTGGCCAGCTATCGCCTCCGCGGCTACCAGGGACGCCATCAGTTCCCTATCCAGCGGATCGATGACGGCCGAGTCCAAGCCCCGCGCCACACACATGGTGGCGAACACGCGGTTCAGCAGCCGGCGGTTCGGCATGCCATAGGAGATGTTGCTGAGGCCCCCGGTGATATGACACTCACGGAAGCTTTGGCGCAGCGCCAAAATGGTGTCCAGGACCCAGGTCCCCGCCTCATGGTTAGTGCCCAGGGGCACGACCAGGGGGTCGATGTAGATGCGGTCGGGGGCGATCTCGGAGTCTTCAAGGTACCCCACGAGCTCTTCGGCGTTAGCGAGACGCTGGGCCACACCCTCGGGCATGCCGCTGTCCCCCAGCAGCAGGGCGATCACGCTGGACTCCGTCTGTTGCAGCAAGGGCAGGACTTGCTTGATCCGTTCTTCTTCAGCCGTAATGGAGTTGATGAGCGGTGCAGGCCCTGTGTAGATCTCTAGCGCCCGTTCAAGAGCTGCCGGGTTGGGGCTGTCGAGGCTGAGAGGCACACTTACCTCCTGCTGGACAACCTGGACAAGCCATACCAAGTCCTCGATCTCCTTGTCGCCGCTCGTGCCCGCGTTGCAGTCGATATAGCAGGCCCCCGCCGCTTCCTGGTCTCGTGCCAACTTTGCGATGTACTCGGCATCATGCCCGGCAATGGCGGCGGCGACGGCCTTGCGCGTTCCGTTGATCAACTCGCCGATAATAATCATCAATTTCCCTCCGGATCTGCGGAAGACGAGTGCTGCGCCTCGGCGGCCTCGACAAGCGTGGTCAGTGCCTCACACAAAGGGGCAGAAGCTTCGGGTGATGCACGTTTCGCCACCTCTCCGTTGATGTAGTCAATCTCAGTCCTTCTGCCCGCGACCAAGTCTTGCAGCAGCGAGCACCGGTTAGTTGCCGTTAACCGACACACTTCTGCAACCGCCTCGACTGGATCAAAACCGGCCCCCAAGTCCACAGCCTCGGCCCTAGCGACGCTGGCGACTTCCCTGGCGACCGCCGCGGCCAGCCGCCACAAGTGATCTACTTCGACGACGTCTCCATTTGGCCTTCCCGCCAGGCCTGCGATGGGATTAATGGCTGCGTTGACAACCAGCTTACGCCATATCGTGGGCCACGGGTCGGGCACCACTTCACATGCGAGTCCGGCCTGCTGCCAGGTCACTGAGAGCCGCTGGGCGTCTGCAAGGCTGGCTGTTTCAATGGGACCGACTATAGTACCTCCAACAGCGGCAATATTCACAGACCCGTCCGCTGCCAGATTTGCCCCGGTGGTAGTCACTCCAGCAACCAACACTGCGCTAGGCACCACCCTCCGGATGCTCTCGATATTGCCCAAACCATTTTGCAGCGTCGCCCACACGGTCTCATCCGTCGCAGCCGCCAAGACGTGTCGTGCCGCCCACTCTGTGCTGTAGGCCTTGACCATAAGGACCACGAGGTCCGCAGGGCCCACCTCTTCGGGGTTCGCCATCACGGACAGAGCCACGTGCTCCTCACCGCTAGCATGCCGCAGAACTACGCCCCGCTCGCGTAGGTCCTTGGCACGCTCAGGGCGGTAATCCAGTAAAACTACGTCGACGCCCGCCTTGGCGAGAAGCGCTGCATGAAGCCGGCCCATCGCACCCGGGCCCACGATTACCGTCCGTCCCAAGGCTACTTCCCCTCGCTGTCATCAGAGTCGCGGCGGCTAAGCTCCCGGCGCCGCTGCTCCCAACGCTGTACTTCGGATACCTCTCCCAGAGTACGGCCTTGTTCGATCTCCGCCTTCTCGCGACTCTCTCGCTCGACCACGGAGACAGCCCTATTGGCTACCTCGACCGCGCGCTCGCGGGGTACGATGACGACGCCATCATCGTCGGCCACGACCCAGTCGCCAGGGCGGATCGTGACCTCGCCGATCTTCAGCGTGACGCCGATCATGCCGAGGCCCTTGGGGTCGCCTGCCTGTGGGCAAGTAGTCCGGGAGAAGACCGGGAAGTCCAGCTCTCGAATGCCAGCGGTGTCACGGGACGCGCCGTTGATGACGACGCCAGCGAGACCCTTCGATACGCAGCTCTTGGTGGCCTCGTCGCCCCAGACGGCGGGAGCCTCGCCCCGCACGTCTATGACAAGCACCGACCCGGGCTCGGCAACGTCAATCGCCTCCACCGGCTTCGCCCAGTCGCCTGGGTACGTCCACACGGTCACAGCCGGCCCGACGGTCCTCATCCCCGGCGCCAATGGATGAATCCACGGCAGCCACCCTCGACGGTGCATGGCATCGGACACGTTGGCAGCCGTACACTTCCCCAACAGTTCTCGTAAGTTCTCCTCGGTGCCGCGCTTGTATAGGTCCGTCGCCACAGCTTGGCCTGTGCGCATGGCCTCGATGATAACCTTGGTAGCCTCAGCTGCGTTCGCGGCCTTCGTGATGGCGCCTCCAACTATGACTACCTGAGCACCTGCTGCGACGGCCGCTGGAGCTGTCTCCGAATTAATGCCACCGGCTACGGCCACTGGTATATCAACGGCACGGACTACCTCGCGCAGTACGTCGAAGGGGTCCTCGCCGCGCATCTGCCGGTCGATCGGGCAGTGCACGTCTACCAGCGCTGCGCCAAGTTCTTGAGCCTCGACGGCCCGCTTTGCAGGCTCGGGCACTTCGATGAGATCGACCATGATCAACGCGTCGTAGCGCTGTCCTGCCTCCACGCATTCAGCGATCGTCGAGTCGGAGGCGCCCCCGAGCACCGCCACGATGTCGGCGCCTGCTTGCGCTGCCATTTCCACCTCCACGCGCCCGGCGTCCATGACCTTCATGTCAGCAATAACCACGCAGTCGGGAAAGGCTTCGCGCAGTGCCCGCACTGCGTCCAGCCCTTCGGCCTTGATCAGCGGCGTGCCTGCCTCTAACCAGCGGGCTCCCCCTTCATAGGCCTCCCGGGCACACCTCAGTGCCTGAGACACGTTTATGTAGTCGAGCGCCACCTGTAAAGTCGGTTCGTCTAGCCGGACCATCTGACTCACCTCGTCACTTATTGCTCATCGCCCTCGGCCCTCTCACCCTCGCCAAGGTCCAGTGTATAGGTAACTGACCTGGCAAGCTCCACGAAGCCGTTCTTCTCGTACACTCGCTGAGCGGGGACGTCCTGTTCCATGGTCGTAACCATCACAATCCTGGCCCCGCGCGCCTTGAGGCAGTCCAAGACAGCCCGGTTCAGGGCCGTCCCACTGCCACGACCCCGGAAGTCCGGGTCAACGCAGTTGTTGCCCACGTGACCGAGGCCCTCCTCCTCAGAGTAGAAGAAGGTTGCGTAGCCAACGATCCTTCCATCGATCTGAGCCACCAACACCCCCTCCTGATACTTCTCACACTGAGATGTAACCTCGTCGGCCTTCCAGTCACGCCAGTGCTTGGCTCCCAAGGGACCGTAGCGTTCCTCGATAAGCTGGCGAAAGGTTACGCCTTCCCAACCGCACCATGTGATATCCCAGATCGCTCTCAGGTCTTTTGCTTGCATCCGACGTATAGTGAAGTTTGCCATCTCATCTGCACACTCCCTGTCGGTCGCGTACCCTTTCACGCCCGGATGCTGGCGCTCGAGAGCACCCTTGCCCGGTTGCCAGCACAGGCTGCAGAGCCTTTAGGGTCGACGATACACCAAGCAGCAGGTCTTGCTAGTGCCAAACCGAATTGTCTTCGACTCAAAGCGGAAACGCAACAGGAGGTCTCACGCGATGACGTCAGAACAGCTCAGATCCTTCTGGGACAAGGCCCGAGCCGAGCTAGCGGACGTACCCCTTGACGCCCAGATCCAGCCCTGGGCCAGACAGCCAGACGTTCTTGCTCAGGTCTATGACGTCACGCTCACCAGCTTGGGAGGCGTAAAGCTGCGGGCAGTCTACGCAGTGCCCTCCTGCGAAGAGACATACCCCAGGCCCGCGCTGATTACC
>JAKORR010000655.1 GCA_029777735.1 Armatimonadota bacterium
GGACACCATGTCGAAGACGTGAACGCCTTCGAGCATCACCCACCCACTCTCGATCTCCTTCTCATCGTAGCTGCGCAAGTAGATTTGCTGTCTGATCTGATGTGCCTCGCGAAGCTGCTCAGCAACCTCCCGGAAGGCGCGGTACTCGGCAGCGCGCTCGTCGACAGCACGCATCAGCTCACGAATCTCATCCTCCGGATCAGTCGCCTCGGTCGGTTCCTCCTCGTCGCGTGGCAGTAGGCTGCGCACCTTCCACAACACCAGTGTCGCCGCCACTGGTAGGAACTCGGCAGCCTCCTCCACATGCAATTCCTCCATGGTGCGCACAAAGGCCACAAACTGCCCGACCACCTCGCTTACCGCGATTTCCTGAATGTCAAGCTCTTTGTTGCGAATGAGATACGCCAACAGATCTATCGGTCCCTGGAAGACTGCAAGGAACACCGGTGGCCCGGCGAACTCGATCTCGGGCGGAGGTGTACTCATCGGCCTTCGGGCGCGGATAGCTCCACGTAGGTACGATCCCCCGCGTGAAGCTGTACCCTCTCGCTCGCTCCGCCTCCCTGGAGTCTGACCTTGTCACCCAGCACCGAATGGGCGAGACCGCCCAGCAAATGCGATACCTCGCACGCGGCACCTAGGATGCTGTCCTCCACTCGGCTGTGGTAGATCCTACACCTATCGCCGATCGCCACGTGGGGGCCGATGACGGACTCACGGATGTCACAGCCGCCTGCGATAACACAGGGCCCGATGATCTTGCAATCCACTAAGGAACAGCTGTGAGCCACAACCACAGAGCCCACCACAGTGCAGTGGTCGCCGGTGGGTGGTGGGGCGTCCGTGACCTCACGTTCCAGGTAGAAACGATTCGCCGCCAGGAGCGTTTCGAAGCGGCCAATGTCAAACCACGTCTTCTCGAAGACAACGGCGCGAACGTCCTCTTGCTTGTCAATAAGCCATTGAATGGCGTCGGTGATTTCCACCTCTCCCGTGCGTAGCGATTTCGGCGTCGAGGCTATCGCCTGGAAGATAGAGGGCGTAAAGACATAAAGCCCAACGAGGGCATAGGGGGAAGGCGGCGTCTCGGGCTTCTCGATGACTCGCACGATACGGTCGCCCTCAAGGACTGCCACGCCATAGTGCCGCGGATCCTCTACGGCCCGCACGAGAATTGACGCATCGGCCCCCGTCCCAGCGGCCTGGCTCACGAAGTCGGTCACGCCGTTCTCGATCAGCTCATCGCCCAGGTGAAGCAGGAAGGGCTCGTCACCCACTAGCTCCCGAGCCTGGTAGGTGGCGTCGGCCAGGCCGCGCGGCTTGTCCTGTGGCACAAAGACCGTCTCGATGTTCGGCACAGGGTAGGTGTTCAGGCAGTTGGGGATGGACTCATCGTTGGGCGAGATGACTACGACGGTGCGCTCGATACCGGCCGCAGCCAGGCTCTCCAGA
Organism: Armatimonadota bacterium; assembly: GCA_029777735.1. Lineage (GTDB taxonomy): Bacteria > Armatimonadota > Zipacnadia > Zipacnadales > FEN-943 > JAKORR01. The sequence continues at coordinate 1,453 of JAKORR010000655.1, forward strand.
ATGCGATGAAGGATCGGTTTGTTGGCGATCCGCACCAGGGCTTTAGGGCGGGAGAGGGTGACAGGCCACAGCCGCGTGGCGCGACCAGCGCAGAGCAACACTGCGGTGCGAATCTGCATGACCTTCAATCTCCTCATCGGGCGGGCAGCTTCATTGCCTTGCGAACAATCCGTAGCGTCTCCTCCGCGGCTACTTGCGCGCGTTTAGCGCCTTCCCCAAGCACCTGGCGCACGTGATCACGGTTCTTATCCAGCTCGGCACGACGCTCGTGGATAGGCGCCAGAGCCGTAATGAGGTTTTCGGCCAGCTCCTGCTTGCAGGCAACGCAGCCAAGCTCACCCGACTTGCACTGGGCTTCGATTGCCGAGAGCCGCTCGGGCGGCGAGTAGATGCGATGAAGTGCAAACACGGCGCAGATGTCCGGGTGACCGGGATCACCCCGACGCAGCTTCGCGGGATCCGTGAACATCCCCCGGAGTTTCTGGCGTATCGTGTCGGGCGAGTCGGCCAGCTCGATAGAGTTGTTGTAGGACTTGCTCATCTTCCGTCCGTCCAGGCCGGGCACGGCCGGGAACTCGCCGAGCCTTCCCTGGGGCTCGGGGAAGACGGGGTCATACAAATTGTTGAACCTGCGCGCGATTTCTCTTGTTACCTCCAGGTGAGGAAGCTGGTCCCTCCCCACAGGCACAACGTCAGCCCGGTAGGCGAGAATGTCCGCAGCCTGCAGTACAGGGTAGCCCAGGCGCCCGTAACTCCTCATCTCGTCGCGCAGATCCTCCTGGGCCAGCACATCCTTCCACGTCGGGCAGCGCTCCAGCCATGATAGCGGGGTGACCATCGACAGCAGCAGACACAGCTCCGCATGTTGAGGCACGTGCGACTGGACAAACAGCACCGAATGCTTCGGGTCCAACCCGACCGCTATCCAGTCGATAGCGATCTCCTCGACGGTAGCAGCCAACTCCGAGGTGTCCTCGAAGTGGTCCGTCAGCGCGTGCCAATCCGCGATGGTGAAAAGACAGTCGTATTCATCTTGCAGGGCCACCCAGTTGCGCAGGGTGCCCTCCAGATGTCCAAGGTGCAGACGCCCCGTGGGCCTATGCCCGCTGAGCAACCTGGATTTGGGGCCTGCCATTCTGGTGAAACCTCCTGTATCTTGCCTGCTAATAGCCCAACAAAAAACGCAGCACGTACAATGTGGGGCCAATAAACAAGCGCTCCCCCAAGGGGGTCAAGACTACTACCAGCAGCAAGATGATACCATAGCGATGCGAGAACTGCTCGAAGGCTGTAGCCGACCGCGGTGGCAACAGGTTCTCGACGACGTGCGATCCGTCCAACGGGTAGACGGGCAACAAATTGAAAAAGGCCAGCAGCAGGTTTATAGCCACGATTGTGGCGAGAAGGTCCTGGCGACCTGTGGCCAATCCAACGTGGAAGGGTACGGCGAACAGCGCTGCCGTCAAGATGTTGCTCAGCGGCCCCCATGCCGAGACCATTAAGTTGTCCCAGCGCGGCTTGCGGAAGAAACGCGGGTCTATTTGTACGGGGCGGCCCCAGCCCAGCCCGAACAGCAGTAACAACAGCGTCCCAATCGGGTCAAGATGGGCGATGGGATTTAGGGTTACTCGGCCTTGCTGCCTTGGTGTGGGGTCGCCTGCGAGCTGCGCCCTCTTGGCGTGAGCGAACTCGTGTACTGTGATTGCTATGATTACGGCGATCACCCTCATCAATACGCCTAAGGGGTCGGCTGTTAGCCCTCTAAGCATCGCGCCGCCCACTCCCGCCGGCATCCTGATCTTGCACTGCGCTCGAGGCCTGGCGCGCTGCTTCGAGCGCCACCCGCAACTGACTCTCGGCATCTCTCGCAAGCCCGTCCAAGGCTGCGCGGCGCGCGGCCTTCAGCCCGGCGCCTACGGCGGGCCCTGGCGGTAGGCCGGCGGCGAGCAGGTCGTCCCCGGCCACGCATAGAGTGAAGCCAAGCATGGCCCGGCGCCATTCGCTGATTGCATGACGGATGTCCTCGTCACCCAGGGCTGCCAAGGCGAGTACTGTACCTGGCCTCAGCGACGCCAGAAGTGCATCCGTATCCCCAAGGCTTGACGTCCGCCGAAGAGCCGACAGCAAATCTCGCTCCAAGCAGTTCACAAGTTGTTGGGCAACCTGCGCGAAATCGTGGCCGAGGCAAAGCAGGTCGGCTGCCTGAGGCCCCTGGGGCCCGGCCGCTAGCACAAAGGATCCCTGAGCATAGGTCTCTTCATCTGCCTCTAGGCTGTGCCGAATCCTGGGCAGCTCACGCAAGGTCTCCGGCCACTGAAGGCCGGCCGGTAGCCCCAGCCCTTCGGCCGCCCCCCAGTCAGCCAACCGTAACAGAACACTTGGCGCGACAGGAGTGTGCAGGGCCCGCAAGAGCTGGGCCCCCAGCCGCGCGCCTGTCACGGTGCCCAAAGCGCCCGCCTCGACCGCGTTGCGCAGCCATCTCTCCGTGTTGTGATCGAGTTGAAAGCCCAGCCGCTCCAC
>JAKORR010000656.1 GCA_029777735.1 Armatimonadota bacterium
CAGGCAAGCTGTCAGAGCAACCTCAAGCAGCTCGCGCTGGGCCTTGCCATGTACTCGCAGGATTACGACGAGAAGGTGTGTTTCGTGTACCAGTACGAGCCGCAGCCTGGCGCTACCCAGCTCTACTGGTGGACCGACTTGATCCAGCCCTACGTGAAGAACTGGCAGCTCATTGAGTGTCCGAGCGGGTCCTACACTTATAGCTATATGCGGCCGCCGGGTTTGCCCAACCCCATGGTGTGCAGCTACGGCCGGGCGAGTTGGATCATTGGGAATTCGGGCGGTCCTAGCGGTCCGCCCGCGAGCCCGCTGTCGCTGGCCTCCTTTGAGGATCCGGCCGGCACCATCGACATTGTGGACTCCACGGCTCCCGAGCTATGGAACAGCGCGACCCACCCGGACTACGGCACCGCGTCGTGTGTGGCGAAGCGGCACAACGAAGCTTTTAACGTCGCCTTCCTTGACGGGCACGTGAAGGCTCTCACGGCCAGCCAACCCGGCATGTGGACGCGCGCCGCGGGCGATTGAAGCTCTTTAGCAACCCAATCTGAGTTGCGTTGGTGGAAGAAGGCGGTGTATCCTGCACTCTGGGACTAAATCGGGGCTAGATTTCTGGTTGCGCGGAGGTGCATGGGCCATAGAAAAGGGTTTCTTGCAGTATTTTGTCCCTCACTCTTTGGTTCCTGTGCCTGGAGTCGAGGAGCCCTAAGATAATGTGAGGTAATGAGGTAATTAAGCCCTTAGGCAGGTGATGGACGATGAGACGTGGCTTTACCCTCATTGAGCTGTTGGTTGTGATCGCGATCATCGCGATCTTGGCGGCGATTTTGTTCCCAGTCTTCGCCAGGGCTCGCGAGAAGGCACGGCAGGCAAGCTGTCAGAGCAACCTCAAGCAGTTGATGCTGGCATTCCTGATGTACGTACAGGACTATGACGAGGTGCTGCCCCGCTACTGCTGGTGGGTAGTCGGGAGCTCGGTCGGCACAGACAACGACAAGACCAACCTCAACAAGATGATCGAGCCCTACCTGAAGAACACCCAGCTTCTGGTGTGTCCCAGCTCGAGCGTCAATTACCGCTATGGTCCCAACGGCGCTTTTACCCCCTGTGGTAGCTATGGGTGGAGCCTCAACGCGACCGTTGATCGCCCCAAGCTAGGGCGATTCAGCGACCCGGCGAACACTATCATAAACGGCGACAGCGATGGCACCGTGTGGATGGGCTGGCTCAGTAATCAGTTTCAGCATGTGGCCTCCACGATCCACAATGATGGTGCGGACTTTGGGTTCTTGGATGGCCACGTCAAGTGGCTGAAGAGGGAGAACAGCATCAGCGAGGATGCCCGCGCCAACCTATGGCGAGGTTCCGGGTGCCCGAGCGGCTACTGACGACCATCGCCCGTAGTAATGTGGCGCCTGGCCGTGGGTGGTGGGCGCGGCTCGTGCCTTCGAAGTAGTGGGCGAGCGGGGTAATTGTGCAAGTGGAGTTTGCTGGATAGGGCTGGGGGCTGTCGGCACCGTGGAAGAGAACGGCTGTCCGCCGGATTGTGTGCAGACGCTTTGGCGCGGGTTTTCTAGGCTCCTTGGCTGTCAAGGAACTGCGTGAGGCGCTCGCGAGTGGGCATAGAGGGTGCAGCTCCAAGGACAGTGGTGGCGAGGGCTCCAGCGGCAGCGGCAAGGCGGGTCGCTGTGATCAGCTCGCGGCCCTCGGCTAGGCTTACAGCGAGGGCGGCGGTGAAGGCGTCTCCCGCACCGGTAGTGTCGACCGGGTCCACCTTGAAGGCAGGCACGGCAGCAAGGCCGTCGGCCGATACCACCAGCGCTCCCTGCGCGCCGAGCTTGAGGACGACATTGCGTGCACCAGTCTGCAAGAGGCACTGCGCTGTCTCCTCGAGTGTCGGCTCTTCTTGTTTCTCCAGTCCCAAGATGGCCAGGGCCTCGGCGCGGTTGGGAGAGAGTACATCCACGAGACTTAGCAGTTCGGGGGGTAGCGCGCGGGCAGGACCAGCGTCGAGGATCGTAAGGGCACCTCGCTCGCGCCCTACCTGGAAGGCCGCCGCTATGGCCTCGATGGGAACCTCAAGTTGACAGAGAACGGCATCGAAGTCAAGGCTGCGCACGGCGATGGCCACGTCGTCCGCAGTGACTCTCATGTTGGCGCCTGGGGCCACTGCGATGGTGTTTTCGCCGCTGGCGTCCACGAGGATCATGGCAACACCTGAGGGCGCCGTATCGTCGCGCACCAGATATTCACACCGCACGCCGTCGGCTTCAAGTCCGTGGACCAGCTCGTTGCCGAAGGCGTCGCGGCCCACACGTCCAAGCATCCAGGTGGAGGCGCCCAGGCGGGCACAGGCCACGGCCTGGTTGGCGCCCTTGCCGCCTCTGACCATATGGAATTCGCCACCCAGGATGGTCTCGCCGGGCAAGGGCATGCGCGGCAAGCGGATCATCAGGTCCATGTTGGCACTGCCCACGACAAGGATTTGCGGTAGGCCCATGGGAGAGCAACACCTCTCAGGCGCAAGGGGCCCAGCACAAGCTCACGGGCCTCGGGTCCTTGGTTCGCGGCTGTCTTCGGAGCACCTGCGCTAAAGAGCCTTGTCGCAAGGTCGGTTAGCACTGCTTTACGTTTGTGCAGCGGTATTAGCCTATGAGTAGGAGGACCGGGGAGTCCACCGGGGAACCTTGCCTTTCGCTGTCGGAGAACAAGATATCTTTGGCGATAGGAGGCTGCCTGATGGCTGAGGTAAGATCGACTGTTGGCGACACGAGCTGGTTTGTGAAGGCCCGCTTTGGGCTTTTCATCCACTGGGGCCTTTATGCTCTGCCCGCCCGTCACGAGTGGGTGAAGCAGATTGAGCAGATTCCCGACGAGGTATATGACAAAAAGTACTTTCTCCACTTCGATCCGGACCTGTACGACCCCGAGCAATGGGCAGCCGCAGCCGCGGGCGCTGGGATGAAGTACTTCGTCGTTACCACCAAGCACCACGAGGGCTTCTGCCTATGGGACTCGAAGCTGACCGACTACAAGGCCCCAAACACGCCGGCTGGACGAGACCTGCTGCGGCCAATGGTTGGAGCCTTCCGTGGCCGAGGGCTGCGAGTGGGGTTCTACCATTCGCTGATCGACTGGCACCACCCGGACTTCGTCATTGACGACGTGCATTCGATGCGCAACCACCCCGACCGGGCCAAGCTCAACGAACAGCGCGACCAGCGTAGGTACATCGAGTACCTGCATGGCCAGGTACGCGAGCTGCTGACCGAGTACGGCAAGGTGGATATTATCTTCTACGACTTCAGCTACCCGTCCGGTACGCACGGACGCCCCGATACCTTCGTGGGCAAGGGCCGCGACGACTGGGACAGTCAAAACCTGCTACGGATGACCCGCGAACTGCAGCCGGGTATCATCGTGAACGACCGCCTCGACCTAATGGACGTGGAGGGGGGCTGGGACGTGCGCACGCCGGAGCAGTTCATGCCCCGCCGCTGGGTCGAGGTGGACGGACAGCCAGTCGTATGGGAAACCTGCCAGACCTTCTCGGGCTCTTGGGGGTACCACCGCGACGAGGCCACGTGGAAGAGCGTTGACCAGCTTCTACGGATGCTTATCGAGGTAGTGAGCAAGGGAGGGAACCTGCTACTCAACGTTGGCCCGACAGGCCGAGGCGAATTCGACCAGCGAGCCATGGATCGCTTGACCGGCATTGGCGAGTGGATGAGGCGCCATGGGCGGTCCATCTATGGCTGCACCGCGGCGCCCGAGGGCTTCCAGACGCCACAGGACTGCCGCCTCACCTATAACCCCGAGACGAATCGCATGTATGTGCACATCTTTGCGTGGCCCTTCCGCCATTTGCACTTGGACGGCTTCCGGGACAGGGTGGAGTACGCACAGTTGCTCAACGACGCCTCCGAGATTCGCTTCACCCAGCCGCATGACCACCAGGCTGAAGTAGACGGGTCGGGCGATAACACGCTGACCCTCGAGCTGCCGGTGGTCAAGCCCAACGTGGCGATCCCAGTGGTCGAGTTGTACCTGAAGTAGTGGACGACGACCCAGCAAGTCGATAGGGGGAACTCCTCGCAGCAAGCGCCAAGGAGTTCCCCCGTTGCGATTCACAACCGTCGCTTGGCACAGGGCCGTCTCGTCTGCCGGACAGATTCTCAGGCTATCTCCACAGCGGCGCCCGTCTCCGCCGACTGGTAAATGGCATCGCTTATCTCTTGCACGACAAGGGCGCGCTCCAGAGTCGTCTTGGGCGAGCGGCCTTCGAGAATCGCCAAGGCGAAGTCTTCTACCGGTCCAGACATTGTTACCGAGTCGTTGTCATCGCCTTCCCAGATCGTCCGCGCGACGGTGCCCTTGTCCGTCACACCTTCGTAGAAGACGAGGCTCTTGTCACTGCCGGGGGTCATATGGAGCACCAGCGTGCCCCGAGAGCCCGATATCTCCCACGCAGCATCAGCCCTGGCAGGGCAGTATTCAGCGCGCTCGAGGGTGAGTGCCTCGCCACCCTCGCAGCGAACGAAGGCGGCATAGTGAGTCTCGGCGTCTGAACCGGGCGCAATCCATGATTCGAAGGCCGGCGGCACGGTCCACGCCTGTGCCATTACCCTCCGCGGCTTGAGCCGCCAGCCGGTGAGTCCGAGCAGGTAGTCCAAGTCATAGCAGCCCCAGTTCATCAGGATTCCACCGCCGTTCTGCTCCCTGCTCAGGCGCCAAGCGGGCGGCGTGGTCTTGGGCGGCTCCGTTGCTGATTGGATGACTCGGCTCCGCACAACCCGGAGGTCCCCCAGAGCACCGCCGGCAAGGAACTCTGTCGCGGCGGTGGCGCTTGCCGTGAATCGAAAGCGCGATGAGCAGCAGGCCCCTACGAGATCACCCCGAGCTGCGATCATCTGCCGTACTTCGTCGGCCTTCATCGCCACGGGCTTCTCGGTGAGCACATGCTTGCCGCGCGAGAAGGCCCGCAACGCCAGCGGCGTGCGCGCGCAGGTGGGCATAGCCAGAATCACGGCCTCGGCCGAGGAGCTGTCGATGAGGTCCGCGCCCTCGCCGTAGACCTCCGGCACGCCGAATTCCTTGGCGGCCTTGCTAACAGCCTCGTCGCGCAGGTCTGCCACGGCCACAATGTTAACCAGAGACGATGCCTTGGCGGCCTTAAGGTGGTGGTTGCCGATGGCCCC
>JAKORR010000657.1 GCA_029777735.1 Armatimonadota bacterium
GAGCACAGGCGCCCATCAGCGCTATGGACGTACCGATGACCGCTATCACGTTCGGCTGTGACACCAACACAAGGAGCAGGATCGAGGCCGCCGGTAGTATAGTTGTCAGCATGTCCCAGGTAGTCCGCAGCGCAAAGGAGCGCATCACGGTCACCCACAGGAACACGGAGATGAGTAGGCGATAGGCCGCACCGGCGTTCTCCATCGAGCTCCAGAGCATGCTCTGCCAGGTCTGGCTGAACTCGACAAACCCTAGCAGGACGGCGGCGAGGAACACCACCGTATTCATCCGCTCACGGCTGACCTCGCTGAAATGGAGATAGTAGGCCACAGGGAAGGCCGCCACTAAGAAGAGGCCACACCTCAGCGAGAAGCCGGGGAGACCCAGCACATCGGCTGCGGCCATCCAGGCGCCCATCATGGTCGCCCAGGCCGCCACGCAAATCCAATACCAGTCCCAGCCTTGCTGCTCAGACGCCATAGGGCACCACCTTACGCACCTGTGTCTGAGCCAATTCTGCCAGCGCCGCCGGGATAGCATTGTATTCGCGGATGGTTACTTGGGGCCTAAGGAGCCCGCTGCGGTCGGCGCCGGCCAAAATCGTTATAGCCTGGCTATAGCTGCTCTGCACGTCCACCATGCTAACAAGAGCCTCAATGGAGTTGCTGACAAGATATACCGTGGCGCCGGGCGGCACGTGGTAGGACCAGTTAGCCACCTGCCGCGTGACATCGCCGCCTGGGACATAGGGCACCTCGGCCAAGGCTGAGACCAGTTGTCGCCAGAACAATTCCCCTTCCCCGGGCCCCTGGATGTCGGGGGGAAGCCCCAACGCCCGAAGCACTGTGGGCATGGGCGCTCTTGCGAAGGTGTGGGCCAGCGTTGCGGCGATACTCACGGCCAGCTCGGCATCGGGGACCATCACGCCATCTTGGCCAACGGGGACTAGCCAGACCTGCGCCTGTATCTCGCGAGGACGATCATACTCCTTGACCGACAGCTTGCCGCGGTGGGCCGTCGCACGCCAGTGAACGTGGCGGATGTCGTCCCCAGGTGTATACTCGCGCACCGTACGATACTCGCCGAGTTCCGTGCGCTCAGCGGTCATCATCAGCCTGGTCGCGGGCGCGAGCAGAGCGGACCAGGACACTGGCAACTCCAACCAGTAAGGAGGTATGGCCAAAAACTGCATTGGCTCTACGGTTCTCTCGCGGCGCTGGAAGAGCCCGAGGGGGTCCGAGCCCTCCAGTCTAAGGTCTACGATCCTCCACTTGCCTCGCCATGGCACGAATAACGGCACTTCGAGATTGACCCGCAGCCTTGGGGGGAGAGGAGGGACACGGAAGCTACTCTCGGCGGCCGTGTCCTCGAAGAAGAGGGACACGAGTCTGAAGCTCAGCCGTGCCCGCGGCTTGGCGATGAGAGCGGCATTGGCGAGCCAGATCCGCAGGGGGCTGGCACTGTCTGCCATGACGCACTCAGGCACCGACGCCCTGAGTACCTGCAGTCCGCTGGCTGCTAGGCGCGACAGCACGTAGGTCGCAAGCAGTATGCCCAGGAGCGCCGAAGCGAAGGTGTACGCGGGCTGCGAATCATTAGCCGCCCCGGCCAGGTAAAGTACCAGGGTCGCCACAAGCACCAACTTGCCTGTTCTTGTCACTCCTCGGCCACCTGTGTGAATTCGAGGATGTCTGCTACCACGTACGAGGCCGTGACGCCACGCAACCGGGCCTCGGGCCGCAGGATGAGGCGATGTGGCAGGCACAATGGCGCCAACTGCTTGATGTCATCCGGTATCACAAAGTCACGGCCCTGTAGCACAGCCAGCGCCTGTGCCGAACGAATCAGCGCTATGGTGCCGCGAGGGCTTGCGCCTACCTCGACATCCTCCCAACTACGTGTCTGATCTACGATGGATATGACATAGTTATAGATGCGGTCATCAACGTAGCAGTGCGACACAGCCCATTGGACCTCGTGCACCTCCTCCGCGGTGGTGACGGGTTCGAGCACCTCGATGGGATGCCGCACGAGCTGGCGCCGCACGACCTCGGCTTCAGCGTCCTTGGAAGGGTAGCCAATGCTCAGCCGCATCGTGAACCGGTCGAGCTGCGAGACGGGCAGCGGGTAGGTTCCCTCCAGCTCGAGGGGGTTCTCAGTAGCCATTACAAAGAAGGGATTGGGCAACTCGTAGGTCACGCCGTCCGCGGTGACCTGTCGCTCGGCCATGGCCTCCAACAAGGCCGCCTGGGTGCGTGGGGACGTGCGATTGATCTCGTCGGCCACCAAAACATTAGCGAAGATGGGGCCCGGGCGGAACTCAAAGTCCCCATCGCGCTGGTTGTAAATAGTCACTCCGGTCACATCTGTAGGAAGAAGGTCGGGCGTGAACTGGATCCGTCGGAAGGTGCCGCCCATGGACACCGCCAAGGCGCGCGCCAGCATGGTCTTTCCCAGACCCGCCACATCTTCGAAGAGCACATGGCCGCCGGCCATCAGCGCCACAATGGTCCTCTGTATCACTTCGGACTTGCCCACTATGACCTGCTCCACATTCTCACGCAGCAGGCTGCAGACCTTGCTGGCGTGCGCGACGTTCACCTCAGCCATGCAGAGTTGCCTCCTCTGGTTGCATCTTCTGCGTACCGGACCACGGCCCGTACGTTGACCTCAGGTGTCCCGGGTGGTACCTCACATCCGGCCGCTAGCATGTACGGCTCACCAGCAGCGGCGTGACACCGAGCACAAGCCGCGTATACATCCTCGGCGCTTGCCTTCAAGAGCACGTTGACGGGGTCGAAGTTGCCCAGCAACGTGGTCTGCGAGCCAATCGCCCGGCGCGCCGCTGCGAGGTCAACCATGTGATCCAGGTCTATCAAGGCCGCACAAGTCGAGGCAAAATAGGGCAGGAGCCCGGTTGTGTTGCCACAGATATGTAGGCGCGTCAGAGCACCGGCTTCCTCTAGAGTCGCGATGATATCCCTTTCGAGATCTAGGACGAAGTCACAGTAGAGACTAGGGCTGATCAAGGAAGCCGCGGCGTCTCCCATACCGATAAGGTCGGCTCCAGCTCCTACCTGCGCCAGCGCGAAGTCCGTCGCCAGCTCTGCGGTCCACTGGAGCACGGACCTGGCATAGCTTGGATCATCGACGAAGTCTAGCATGAACTGGTTCATGCCGCGCAGGTTCACGGCCTCCGAGATCGGTCCTTCGATCCAGCCGAGGATGGGCACGCGCCCCTCACCTCGCTTCCGGAACAGTTCCACCGCGCGTACCCGGTCCGTCATACGGCCGCCGCCGAGAGGGTCGGGCCGGGGCAGGTCGGTTACAGGACGCTTGTTCGCCAGCAGGTGTTCCCTTGGCCGTGGTGGCCCTTCGTCGTCGTATACGAGAAGCGTGCCGCAGTCAGCCGCTTCTCGCCACGCGTCCGAGCAGCACGAGAGCACATCTATCCCGAACTCCTCCCACAGCCGAAGCTGGTCCTCAACCAGAACACGGTAGTCGGTTACATAATCGGCGTAGCTGTGGCCTCCATGCTGGGCGGCCCAGACCATGAACAATGGAACAACCGGCAACCGATCAGGGCGCCGGCCCTCAAGCACGGCATGAGTACGCTCGGTGGAGGTCATATGAATGATCTTACTTGGATTCTACCTGGACCGGAGGAGATGCGCCAGATGAAACCCCAACGGACTCAAGGGTCGACGGTAGGCCTGGCTGGCTCTTGCACTTAAGGTTAGTCTGAAGTGTATGTCCTCAAACCCTGGGGCTTCTGCGTCTCCGTAGCCGACCGACCCACGGTCTGTCAACTCTCGATAGGATACGGGCTTAACGCAGCGAAGTCCTCGCTCGTCAACCGGAGGAATCACCATGGCACTACCCCCAACAGTCCAGTGGCTCCCCAGGGAGCCTTCCGTGTTCATCATCGACCAGACACTGCTGCCGAGCGAGCTGCATCAGGTACATCTTCGCTCGGTAGCGGAGGTCGCCGAAGCCATCAAGGTGCTGCGAGTGAGGGGGGCTCCGGCGTTGGGCTGTGTGGGCGCAGCAGGCATCGCGCTTGCCGCGGTGCTTTCATCGGCGGCGGACACGGAGAGTCTCTGCGCCGAGCTTGCGGCAGCGTACGAGGTCCTGGCGGCAACCCGGCCCACGGCCGTGAATCTTTTCTGGGCGCTGAATCACATGCGTCGGTTATGGTCCTCCTGGACTGGTGACCTGCCGGGGCTGGTCGCTGCCTTGGGAGCCGAAGCCCAAGCGATCATCGATGACGATCTCCAGCGGTGTCGGTGCATCGGCCGCCACGGCGCCGAGCTGATACCCGACGGTGGGAGGGTGCTGACCCACTGCAACGCCGGAGCGCTGGCGACCGCGGGCTATGGCACGGCTCTGGGCGTCATCCGTGGCGCGGTAGAGCAGGGCAAGAAGATACACGTGTGGGCTGATGAGACACGGCCGCTGCTTCAGGGCGCCCGGCTGACGGCCTTCGAGCTGGCGGCTGACGGCATCCCCTGCACGGTTCTCTGCGACAACATGGCGGCCTCGCTGATGGCGGCCGGGTTTATCGACTGCGTGGTGGTGGGCGCCGACAGGATCGCAGCCAACGGCGACGTAGCCAACAAGATTGGTACTTACAACGTTGCGGTGCTATGCCGATATCACGACGTGCCCTTCTACGTTGCGGCGCCCTTTTCGACCGTGGACTTCGCTCTGGACAGGGGTAACCAGATACCTATCGAGCAACGCGGCGCGGAGGAAGTAAGCCAACTGGGGGGCTTCAGCGCCCAGGCGGTAGTGCCCAAAGGCGTTGAGGTATACAACCCGGCCTTCGATGTGACGCCCGCTGAGCTAGTAACGGCTATCATCACCGAGTGTGGCGTGGCTCGGGCGCCCTTGGGCGAGAGCTTGCGGAGGCTCAGCCGGGCGTGAGCACAGGCTGGCGCCGGAATATCTTGATAGGCACTACCCGGTAGGGACTAAGGTGAGTGGCAGCCGCCCAGAGGACGCTTTATGGTTGGGCGCCCACGATTACAGATTTCTTCGGGGGGCGGGCGGGCAGGAGCAAGGGGCTCAGCAGCCCAGGTCTGCGAGCCCCAGTCAAAGGCGGTTATGGCCGTGGGGCTACCGATAGCAGCGGCTCTACGTCTTTTGTGCTTGAATCTGGTACATCACTTGGACGAGACGGATATTGATGGCGGCAGGAGTCTGTTTCGCCGCGATCATGGTGCCTCTCGTCTTCCTGAAATCTGCCATTCCACTGGGGCGCCAAGGCAGTCCAGTTTGCTCATGGTGCTGACCAGAACCACAATCGGGGTTCTGTTCATGCTCTCCAACGCGATCGTCTCCGACATCATCGTAGAGTGGGATACGATAGTGGCCTAGGGCTTCCCTTTGGCGTCCAGGGTCTGATCGTGAAGAGCAGTCTTGGCGGAGGCCTACGCGATGTCCGAGGCGAGACGCGTAGATGAGCTCGCACGGATGCGAACGGGTCTACCTTCGCGCCAGCTTCACCACTGCCAATTGTTCAGGCCCCAGTTGCCCACGCCAGGTCCACTCGGCTCCTGCTACTACCTCGCCCAATTCCCTTTCCTCGGGCAAAAGGAGGCTTGCTGAGCATGTGCCCTTGAGGCCTAGCTGCGCCAGGTTCACGACAACCCGTGCCTCCTTGGGCGCGTCAGTGGGATTGAAAACGGTCAGGAAGACCTCATCACCGTCGCCGAACCGCTCGACCCACAGCTCGGGATCGCCAGCCTCTGCCCACGTCAGCGGTTGCCACCCAGCCTCGGCCATCTGCCGCACCACGGGTATGTACCGCTTGAACAGGTCTCTGTCGCGGTTGTAGAGCTCGGGCCTGCTCCAGTAGACTCCGGTCGAGGCGTCGGGGCTGAAGAAGCTCGGCAGCACCCCGTAGGCCGAACACCGCGCCAAATAGCGTTCCGTCATCTCGTAAGAGAATTGGTCAAAATTGGTGTTCTGCAAGGTTAGATACGGGCGCTGGTAGCACATTGCTCGCCAGTACAGCATCTGTTCGTCCGAATTAGGCCGCCAGGTGCCCCCAGGGTTCCAGTTCGTCTCTGTGCCGAAGACGTCCATGCAGCCCGCCGGCCACGGGAAGTTGTGAAACACCGCGTTGGCGAACAGCAGCTTGCCGCGCTGGTGCAGGATCTCGGCAACGTGGTTCGCTAACTCCATGGCCATGAAGTGCCCCATTTCGCATAGTGTACCCGAGCGATCGAAGACCAGGGGCAGGTCAGCGGAGGCGAAGTGCTCGCGCCGGTAGTTCCTAAGCGTGGCAGCCATCTCGAAGGAGTCCAGGTACAGGCCGTCGATTTCTACAGGCGTTGGAGGAGCGTCAAAGCTTCCGTCGCGGGCTAACTCTTTCTCGTTGCCCTCCTCGCGCACACTAATGTCATCGAACCAGACGGTGCCATACATGTTGCCGCGGAACAGCAGGTGAACCGACGCGGCGGCCAGAGGCTTGGTGGGTTCAAAACGCACTGTCACCTGCTGCCAGTCATGGGTTCCGGTGTCGAAGGACGCGACCTGCCCCCACTGGTGATCGCCATCCCTGTAGGTTAGGTCGAGGTACAAACTGTAGTCACTACCTTTCTCGCCAGTGACGCCCTCGGCCTTGCTCCAGGCCGTCGCAACGAGAGGGCGAGGGGCCTGCTGCGACAGGGTCACGGTCTGGCTCAGGCCCATGGGCTCCGCTCCCGGCTGTCGGACGCACTTGGCACAGCGAGAGTCTTTGATGCCCTCGTTGTCAACGATCTCGAAACCAGCGCCGTAGGGATTCCAGCCCACCATGCCGGCTTTGTCTGAGAGCACGCGATTAAGGGTAGCCTCATGGACCATGTATTGCGTCACGGGCGCGTCGGGCGGTGCAGGCAAGTCGGGATCGCAGTTGAGCAGGAATAGTGCGCCGTCACACCACGGCGTGTCCTGGAAATCCATTGCCAGCCGGCCATCAGGGCCATAGATGCCGGAGCTTTTGGTGGCGATGGCTCGCTGATTACCCTCGGCCGCCAGCCTGTCGAGCAGCTTGAGCGCCTCGGCCTCTTCGCGCGGCATCTCCTTAGGCATAGGCATCCAGAAGCTCATTGGCTCAATGTACGGGAAACTGTAAATGCCGTGGGCTTCGTCGAAGGCCGGGTTGGGCGCGCCTTCCTGAAACTGAAACCCGAAGTCCTCCCAGCCGCTGACAGCCGCGATATCCATGAAGGGCATCCAGATGCCCTGCTTCTGAACGCGCCGGGTAAAGGCGTCTGCGTTGAGCTCGTAGTAGCGGAGCAGTGCGGACCGGAACCGCCACTGCTGGTCGAAGTCATACAACAGGACCGAGAAGGACGCAGCCGAGGGAAACTTGGCGGTAGCCTGTGATAGGCCCAGGTCGAAGGCCCCGTATAACACCTGCCGCTGGCCGTCAAAGGCAAACCGGGCGAGGCGCGGTACAGAGATAGGCGCTCCCAGGGCTATCCCTTGGTTCTCATTGCACACCGGCGCGAAAGGATATAGGGAGGCCAGATCGTTGGCCCCTACGCCCACGCGACAGAAGGTCCCACAGGTGGCCTTCTCGGTGGCCAGGTGGCTGCGACGTGGGTTTTCGCACCAGATCCATGCTGCCTCGGGCACCGGCAGCGCCAGATAAACTGTGATCGCGCGGTCGTGCCCGGCCATGTCGTGCACCGTCGCGTCCAAGCGTACAGCCCCCTGGGCAGCCTTCACCGTCGCCTCGATCTCCAGATTCAGCTCCTGGACCTTGCCCGACAGCTTGACGCCCTCCGAGGTCTGCGTCACGGCCAGCTCGGGAAGAATGAAGGCGCTGTCGGTAGCCACATCGCGCAGGATCAGACCACCCAAACGCTCGTCATCCAGGCTCATCGCGCCGCTCTTAGGATCGACGAAAAGCGTTTGCCCCGCGCCGAAGGAGAGCTTGCCCCAAGCTGGCTTGCCTGCCGGTATCTTGCCCAGAGCCGGTAGTAGGTCAAACTGGCCCGCGCCACCTATCTCGTACAAGTCGAAATCGTCGAACCAGGCCTTGCCCGAGTGGCTCCGAAAAATACCATACACGTTGACGGATTTGATGGGCTTGGCCGGCATCACCAGAACTGTGGCCTGCTGCCAGTCATGGGTGCCAGTGGCGAAGGGTGATACCTGGCCCCACAGAGGCGTGCCATCGGTGTATTCGAGGTCGAGGTAGAGCGAGTAGTTGCTGTCTGGCGCGCCAGAGACCTGCTCGGCCCTGCTCCAAGCCCGTGCCAGCAAAGGCGTGGGCTTTTCCTGGTTTAGCACTACTGTCTGCCCTATTCCATACTGCTTGCCCGGCTCCGAAGGGATGCATAGCGCTGAGAAGCGCCCGGAGCGCTTGACCTGCTCGTCGATTTGGTAGCCGGCTTCCCAGCCGAACCATCCTTCGGCCTGACCATTGGCGACACGCTCTAGATCGGGATTCGCAAGAAGCTGTCCCTCGAGCTTGACGTCCCTGCCCGTCTCGAGCCATACACGCGCCTGCGCGTGAGAGCCCAGAAGAAGTACGAGGAGCAGGCTCAGTACATACCCAAGCATACGCATAGCGTATCGCCTCCAGAGGTTGACCTATCACATCGCTAGAGGGAAATTCGCCTAGCGTGGGCCGAAGCCTGCCGATGCGACCAGGTACGTGAAACGAGCCTGCGTGGGCCCTCAGGCGGTCCGGCCTGCAGTCTCTATAGCCAGACGCAGGGCGTGAAATGCCTCGAGGCCTAGCTCAGCAACACAAGGGCAGCCGCGCTATGCTAAGTGAAGAAGGGAGACTGTAGGCTCTCCTGGTGTAGCTGTGAAGCTCGATGAAGCTGTGGCCCGACACGTGGAAATACACGCCGAACTGCTCCTCCCTCATCGTTGATGAAGTCGAAGGCGTGCTTGAAGCCAAGGGCATCGACATAAAAGCACATCGCGATGTGTAGGTCTCGCACGGTAAAGCACACGTGGGCCAAGACCTTGAGCACCGGCTCTTCCCTTGGGGCGGCGGCAATACTCTGGTAGTCGTAGATGAAAACCGGGACCATCCCTTGAGCGAGGTGCTTGGTGACCTGATAGGCTAGGACACAGTTCTGTAATGTTCGTATGCCGCTCACCAGCCAGGAGAGGGCAGTCAGAGTATGCGACGAGGTGAGTCGTGGAGAGTGCCTCCTGGAGACAATTGGTTGGGCTATTTTCCTTGTCTGGCCCGGCGCTTGAGCATCGCGTCGAGCAAGAGAGGGAAGTTGGCAGTGTATTGCCTATCCTCATGCATTGACCACGATCAAAGAATGGCGCTAAGGCAGATCCTCATTGTCTACGCGAGCGGAGGAAAAAATCGAGTTTCGACGGCCTAGGCCGCCCAGCCCAGTCCCTTGGAGGATATAGGCACAGCAAGCGGAAGGGTTGTATGCCATGTCACCTATGCAATTTCATCTGGCACGGAGGCAGTTTTTATGCCCAAGATTGTTCTTATTGGGGCGGGGAGTGGGTTCGGCGGGCGACTATCCGTGGACATCCTGTCGTTTCCCGAGTTGCAGGACTCGATTCTGGCCCTCGTTGACATCAATCCCGAGGCCCTGGCCGGCGTAACGCGTTTCGTGCAGCGCGTCGTCGAGCATCACAACCTGCCCACGCGGGTGGTCGGCACCACCGAGCGGCGCGAGGTGTTGCAGGACGCGGACTTCGTGGTAGTTTCCATCGCCGTGGGCGGTCCGGCCTACAACGGTGTGCCCTTCTATTACGAGGTGGAGATTCCGAAGAAGTACGGCGTGGACCAGTGCGTGGCGGACACCCTGGGCCCAGGCGGTGTCTTCCGCACGCTGCGCACGGCGCCAGAGATGTTGGCAATTTGCCGCGACATGGAGGAGCTGTGCCCAAGTGCCCTGCTGCTGAACTACACAAACCCCATGGCGATGCTGACGTGGCTAATGACGGACGGCTCGGGGATCCGCAACGTTGGTCTGTGCCACAGCGTCCAAGGCACCCACGGACAGCTCGCGGGGTACATTGGCAAGCGCCGCGAAGACGTACGGAGCTGGGTGGCGGGTATCAACCACATGTCTTGGTTCCTGCGCTTTGAGGGTGCTACGGGTGAGGAGCGCGGCCGTGACCTGTACCCCCGGTTGCGGCAGGCTATGGAGAACCCCGAGATTTACGCTCGCGACACTGTGCGCTTCGAGATTCTCCGCCATTTTGGCTACTTTGTAACAGAATCCACCGGTCACATGTCGGAGTACGTTCCCTACTTTCGCAAGCGGCCTGAGCTCATCGCCGAGTATCAGCTTCGCACCCGTACACCGGAGCGCGACGGAACGGGCCCGCGCCGCTTCTGGCAGGACGACAGTCCGGGCGGGAGCACCGTGGAATCCGACGCGCTGGCGCTGAAGCGCTCAGGCGAGTACGCTTCGGGCATCATTCACGCGTGCTGGACGGATACGCTGTTCCGCTTCAACGGCAACGTACGCAACGACGGCCTGATCAGCAACCTGCAGCAGGGATGTTGTGTGGAAGTACCGTGTCTCGTGGACGGGACAGGCGTGAATCCCTGCGTGGTAGGCGCCCTGCCAACGCAACTGGCAGCACTAAACCAGCCCAACGTGGCCGTGCAGCAGCTCACGGTAGAGGCCGTGCTTGAGAGAGACCTGGACAAGGCGTGCATGGCGGTGCTGCTCGACCCACTGACAGC
>JAKORR010000658.1 GCA_029777735.1 Armatimonadota bacterium
ACGGTCAGCAGCATATCAATCTCGGCCCTCAGCCGTTCCCGGCGGTGTTGCGGGCTGTCGTCCCTGTCGTCGTCGTTAGTCATGTCGTCCCGGTCCTGTTGGTTTGTAGATGCAGCTCGCCGCCGCTACTCGCTCCGCTCCGCGAGAAGTCGCTCCGCCCCGCTCGTAGATCGGCGGCTCGCCCCGGTTGTCTGGTCGGGGGAGATAGTGGTTTGCTTGTGGCGATGATTGATGTACCACCGCCGGACCTCGACCAACTCCATGAGCGGCCCTCTGTCGCTGTAGAGGCTCCATTGGCCGCTGTCGTCCCGTACAACGTCCCAGGCGTGCATATCAGACTTGCAATGCTTACACAGCTGGACCTCAAAAGAGGCCGATTCAACGCGATAGCCGCCCTTAGAGTTGGAGAGCATCCCAACGTAGCGAATGACCTGGCCGACCTGGGCAAGCTCGAGAGTGCCCGGGACAGCTAGGCGGCTGTCGCTGTCGTAGATATGGCGGCCCTCGACCAGGAGGCCGCAATGAGAAAGCTGGTAGTGGAGCGTGTTGAAGAGGGACCGCTGGCTCTCGTCAGCATCGGACCGTCGCTTGACGCCGTGGCCGAACTTTGTATAGGTCCAGCCAGTCGCCGCGTAGAACTCATTAGACTTGACCCACCAGCCGAAGCCGATAAAGTGGAAGTGAGGCGACCAGGTCCAGGTATGAGCCTTTTTGCAATCGTGGCGACCGCATTCGGAGCCGTCCAGGTGGACCTGTCTCCACGGGTGAAGGATGAGGATACCGCCGTAGCCGCGGCAGTATTTCTTGAGCAGCGACCGGGCCTTTTGGTAAGCTCGATTGAGGCCCTCCCTGCTCGAGAGAGCTTCAGGGGTGAAGAGGGGGGAATCGGGAGAGGTGGATAGCTGGCAATGGTCCAGAGGGCCGATTTTGTACCCCTCCCGCTCGTAGGCGTCGATGAGACCCTCGACCCGCTCGACGGCACGGGAGGCGGCCCTGGATAGAGCAGAGTCCCGGCAGGTAGGGCAGGAGAGACGGCCGCAGTTTTCATGCACAAGGCTAAAGCCGTGGTCATGGCGGCAAGCGTCGTTGCTACACGCGGTCGCATAACGGACCTCGCCGCAGTTGCTCTTGGCGGTCCCGTGTCCGGGTAGGATTAGGTAGAGGTCCCCAAGTTCGATTTGAGACGGTCCGAAGGGAGTCGATCCGTGGAGGCCGAAAGGGTCCGA
>JAKORR010000659.1 GCA_029777735.1 Armatimonadota bacterium
GACTTTCACTGTCCACGCCACCGACGGGGATGGCATCAAGCGGGTGCGGGCAGACATTTACAAGCCCGACGGTTCGCATACCAGCATCTATCTCGATCGCGCGGCGGGCGGCGTGCAGAATGGCACTAAGTGGGTGGACGCTACCTTCACCAAGTCCTACACCTTCCCACGCAACATGGCTACTCCAGACCCGCTGGGCAACCAGCCGGTCCAGACTTATGATCTTCGCTTCCAGGTGGAGGACAACACCGGCGCCACGACCAGTAAGAACACTGCTACGGGCGAGGAATGGTATCAGGTTACCGTGCTGGGCCTTGAGCCACCACCCCCCCCACCCGCTCCTTAGGAACCTGATGACGAGCAGGTAACTGGGACTTCGTGGGCCTCGGAACTATAGGCTTTTCTATCCATAAGGCGAAGGGGGACATCGTCCCTCTTTTCCTTTCTTTTGCGTCGGAGGTCTGCTCCGCGTTCACTGTGCCGGGGGCCGCATTCAGCGCGGCCCAGTCCAGGCTCAGGGATTGACGGAGAACTTCTATGCCACCTAGCACACTCGCTCCCTTGCCTCGGAAGGCACCTGTACCTAAGCCTAGCCAGCGCCATGAGCGGAGCGGGCATCTGAGTGCTGGCGTACGCATTGGCGTGTTTGGGCTCGGCCTGCTACTGATGGTTTGCCCGGCTCTGGCGCAAGACCCGGGCAGTGGTGATGTGGACGGCAACGACAAGGTCGATGCCGGCGACTTGGCGGCCTTCGCGCAGGCGTGGCGAGAGTACGTTGCAGGCCGCCCAGATTGGAACCGCCGGGCGGACCTTGCTATCCCCTACGACCACCTCGACTGGCGCGATGCGCAAGCCCTGCTGGCCGTTTGGTTGTCTCTGACCAACGTCTTGCCAGCTGACCTGCTGGCCGAAGCCGAGCAAGACGTGGACGCCGGGCGGATCACCGACGCCGAGGAGAAGCTACAGCGGGTGATGGCTACGAAACCGGACTGGGCGCGCCCCCACGGCGTGCTGGGCGTGGTCCGGCAAGAGCAGGGGAACCAGAGCGCCGCGACGGCCGAATACGAGCTCTTCGGCAAGCTATGGCGGCGCAAGGCGGGCGTGGCCGAAAGCCCCCAGGCAGCCTATGAGGCCAGGTTCTACTGGCTTATCAACGATGAGCGCTTTGGTCGCGCCATTTCTCTCCTCAAACCCAACCCGGGCCTTTGCCACGTCGCGCTTTGGCACAGCGACTACATGCTCAAAACGCATACGCTGACTCACGAGGAGGAGGACGCCCGATACAAGCTGCCCTGGGACCGGATGGCGACTATCATGGGGTGCCGGCCGAGCTATGCGGCAGAGAACGTGGGCAACCGGTGGGGAGAGGGCACTGTTGTCATCACGATCGAGTGGGTTGACGTCTTGCATCAGGCCTTCATGGATAGCCCTGGGCACCGGGCAAACATCCTGGACACTCGCGGCGCCGATATCGGAGTCGCCTTGTCACTGCAGACAAGCGCGAGGAAGGAGCTGTGGGTTACAGAGAACTTCGCCAAGATGGCAGCGGGGGGCGCGTGCCCAGGAGCAGAGCCCGCAGGGGACCCGGCCGTCCTCCAGCGGCTCTCCGGGCCGCTTACTCTCGGACCGGTGCGCTGAGAGGTCTCCGCTTCTATGCAAGTTACTGGGCTCGCTCGTTCGACGCGAACACGTCACAGAGGCCCGTGTATGCTCTCGATTCGGCGACGAATCTTAGGAGCCTCCAGTGCCCGATCGTCTTGGTGAGCCTCAGCCCACTGGAGCACCGACCGCGCCTCCTCCTCCGCCAGCTTCATCAGCCGCGGGCGTGTAAAGTCGTTAGCCTCATCCAGCCGGACCAGAGCCCTCTGCCATGCCCCTGTCCGCAGCAGTAGTTCGGCGGCGATGTGAGCACGTTGCACAGCCCGCCACGCAGCGCGCTCCTCAGCGGCCAGGGCCCGTGAGCGCCCCAGGTGTTCGAGGGCACGCCGCAGCAATCCGGGCGTTGCGCGCTGAGCGTAGGAGAGGTCATAGTGGCCAGTGCAGGGCCCTGTCTGTACGAAGTCCTCTACGAGGGCGCGGTAGTAGGATGCCATCTCCTGCGCTGCGGGGCCGTAGACAGATTCGTAATAGGGAGCCAACAGGTCCTCGCCCAAGCGTCCCGTGGGTGCGCTATCGCCTGTCCACGCCAGCTCGGATATCAGGTAGGCGTTAGCGGCGAAGGTGCACCACTCCGCCGGGATATACTCCATCATCCACCCATCCACGCCAGCGCGGGTCAGGAAATCGAAGTAGGGAGGCAGCATCTGCGTTATCCGGTACGGCAGCGAGAAGGTGTCTATCTGCATCGTGTAGAGGAACACGCGCAGTTCACCAGGCGTGAGTTCCCGCCAGCGCTCGAGGAACTCTCTGTAGGTTGGATTGCGTCGGACGCAGGCGGGGTCGTCCAGCGAGTGCCGCAAGCAGCGCTGGAAGGCCGCGAAGTAGACGACCACGTTGGAGAGCGGCTGCGTCTCGCGGGGCGGGTCCACGTAGTTGAGGTAGGCCAGAGCCGTCAGCCGTGCCTCAGGCACCTCCTCGCCCACCCGCTCGGCCACGGCATTGACGAATCGCAAATAGCTGTCGGTGCGGCGCGGTTGGTCAGGCGACCACCAGCTCGGTTCAGGAGCCTCAGCGGCCTCACAGGCAGGGCACTGACACCATCCGTAGCCGTCACGCGGCCACAGACCCACTTCCGTGATCTGTGGATTCGCGCGCAGGAAGGCCACTATGCGCTCCGCAATCAGCCGCGGCACTTCGGGCGCGGAGAGGCAGAGCTGACCGTCTGGGCGCCGCTCGCCGTCGATCAGGGCGAAGTACTCCGGGTGGCTCGCGAAGGTCTCCTCCGGCGGCAGCCAGAAGGGCAGCGTATGGTGCCCCAGGCTGGCGGTCATCCCTCGAAGAGCCAGCGGCTCGCGCAGTAACGAGAGATAGTCTTCCCAGACCCCCAATGCCGACGGGTTGACCACGTAGTGGTTGTACCCGCGCTTTGCCATCCAGTCAACGAAGTCGCCCGCGTCGGGGCTGATGTCCGGGTAGTTAGTGAAGGCCCGGCAGGAAAAGCGCGGCAGCCAGCGGTACTCGCCGTTCGGGATCTCAAGCCTCGGCAGACGCGGGAGCGTTTCGTCGGCCTCCCACCGATTCACCCAGTAGGCACCGCCAAAACGCTCCAACAGTCGATAGATGCCGTGAATCAGCCCGAAGGGGGTGCCTCCAAGCAGTTCCGCCCGCTCACCGGCAACACGCAAAAGGGCGCCGTCTCCGGCAGGCCCCGGTCCAGACCCCGCGGCGGCCGTATCAACGCCCAAGGTCAGCGAGGGTCCGGGGCCTGAGACAGCCTGATCACCCTCGATCAGTGATGGGCAGGCACCTGTGAGCAGTCCCACATAGTACACGAGCTCGCGGGCGGCGAAGCGTACTGGCTCCGCCGCCGCGGCAGGCAACACAACGTTGCCACGCGAGTCGGAGGCAAAAGTGAAGGACATTATCCCAGCACCTCGAGGACGGCGGCAGGCGCGAAGACGTCAAGCCTCGACGGCGCCGAACGGCCCATCCTCGACCCCGGTCCCCGGCCTGTCCAGTGAGCCAGGCCCTGCTCTCAGGCGTGCTTGCCGTGCCAGGCTTCCAGGGTAGTTTCGTAAAGGCGGTGACTGAGAGCAGTCAGCGCCTGATAACCATCCAACTGGCGAGCCCAACGCTGGGGAATGGCATCCGCACCGAGATAGGCGCCAGCCATCGCTCCAGCAATGGCCGCCCTGGTATCCGCGTCTCCCGCACCCAGAACAGCTACAGTTAGCACATCTGCGAGGTCCTCGGGGTTGCGCAACCAGCAATAGAAGGCCGAAGCGACGGTCTCCCAGGCCGAACCGCTCAGTCCTAGCTCCTGCAGTGCCTTCGTCGGTGGCACTCTGTCCGCGGCGAGCTCCTGGGCACGGGCTATACTACTCAGCGTGCGGCACGGCGGGACGTATTCGAGCAGATTGGCCACCATGGTATCAAGCTTTAGCTCGTCCACGGCCGCGCGCGCAATAACCCAGGCCACTGCCAGCGCAGCGTTGATAGCCTCGTCGCTGCGGTGGGTTATCACAGCGCAGTCTCGGACATCTTCGTAGAGGTTGCGCAGGTTAAGGGCATGAAACAACCCGATGGGGGCGATACGCGAGGCCACGCCGCTGCCTGATGACCAAGGGCCGGTCTCCCCCGCCTCCTGCCAGGGAACGCGGTTGAGCAGTCGCTCCATAGAGCGCAGCGTCGCGCGACCGATGCCCCGGCCGCCAGTACGGTACCAGGCCAAATAGCGCCGGGCTAGGTCCTCCCCGTTGACACCGCCGCAGGCGATGATCGACTGGGCTGTGGCCACCGACATGGCTGTGTCATCCGTCCACAGTGCGACCTGCATCTGCCAACGGTCGTACCGACCCTCCTGGTAGGCGATCAGCAGATCGTGGCTACGATAGCCCTCCATAGTGGCCCCCAGACTGTCCCCCAGGGCCAAAGCCACCAAACTGCCCTCAAAGCTCTCCTTGCGTAGCTTGCGTGCCATAAAATCCTTCCCGATAGAAGCCAACCGAAACGGCAGGACGATCCTTGGCGTCTCTACTACATGCTCCTCTAGGGCCTGGGTTGGCGTATATCCCCATGACCTCGGCCTCTGAAGAGGCCCCCCAGGGTTTCGGCAATCTGCCGCAGCAAAGCGCCTCGTCAGTCGGCCCTCAAGGCGCCCCCGGTTTTAGGCCTGTGGTCTTTCCTCGCCTCCCTCGGCGGTCTCCCGGAAGGCCATGCCGGCAGCGGAAATGCCCGCCAGTATGCCGGTGGCTTCAAGCGGCAGGAAGACCTTGGTGGCCTTGCCGTTGGCGATGGACTGCAGAGCCTCCAGGTACTTGTAGGCCAGCAGATCGTGCGTAGGCCCGCCATCATGGATGCCAGCGAAGACCGTGCGAATGGCTTGGGCCTGCCCCTCGGCGACGGCGATCTCCCTGTACTTCTGAGCGTCGGCGACCTTGCGTATGGCCTCAGCCTCACCCTCGGCCTCCAGGACGCGAGCTTGCTTATTACCCTCGGCCGTAAGGATCGCCGACTGGCGGGTCCCCTCGGCCTCAAGAATCATTGCACGCTTGTCTCGTTCGGCCTTCATCTGGCGGCTCATTGCCTCGACAATGTCTCGCGGTGGTTCAATGGCTTGCAGCTCCACTCGCGTCACGCGCACGCCCCACTTGTCCGTCGCGTCGTCGAGGACCTGGCGAAGCTGGGAGTTGATGATCTCGCGGGAGGTCAAAGCTTCGTCCAGCTCCATGTCGCCGACTATGTTACGCAGGTTCGTTTGGGCAAGCTTGATCGCCGCCATCCGGAAGTCTGTGACGTTGTAAATACGCTTGACCGGATCGGTAACCTCGTAATAGACCACGGCGTCTACCGTGACCATTGCATTGTCCTTGGTGATAACCTCCTGAGGAGCAACGTCCAGGACGGTCTCACGTACGTCCACGCGGATCAGGTTCTGGAAGAAGGGTATAACCAGGGTCAGGCCAGGCTGCGCGGTGCGCGTGTACTTGCCGAAGGTCTCAACAACGCCCCGCTCGTACTGTCGGATAACGTAGACCGACTTGCTGATGACAATCAGCGCCAGAATCGCCAACGCAATCCAAAGCCATATCATCACCTTTCACCTTCCTTGATTGGGTCCTGACCCGGCCCTAGCCTTCCGTCGGCGGTAAGGGTTCCACCGAGAGCGTCGCGCCTGATATGTCAGTCACCTTCACCCGGGAGCCTACCTCAACGATCTGGTCGGCGCGGGCCCGCCATTCATCAGATCCCAAGCGCACACGGCCTGTATTGGCCACCGGATCAATGGTCTCGATGACGATGCCAGTTGTGCCGACAAGGGCGTCAACATTGGTCCGGAAGGGCAGTCGTTCGTGAAGCTTTTTGACGAGAGGGCGGGTGATCCAAAGCAGGAAGACCGATGCCACCACAAAAACTACCCATGGAACCCACTGAGGTGAGAAAAATGCGAATATTCCGGCGATAAAGGCTGCAATCGCCACCCATATAATGAAAAAGGTGGTTGTAAAGACCTCAACAATCAAGAGGATAATTGCAGCCACGAGCCAAGCCACGCCGGGTGACATCATCTAACCTCCTACCATCGGCCCTACCGCTGATCCTGCCTCGACAACAGGAACAGCTATGCGGCACCTGGAGGGCCTGATGAGTGTATGCACATTGTAACACAGGTTGGCCTTCCCCGAGTCCCTTTCTTTGCCAGGCGGAACATGGCAGGGGGAAGTAAGGGAGTAAGGTAGGAGCGTGGCACCGAAAACCCTGGAGGAGCGGCCAGTGACAAGGTCAGCCGTCCTGCAAGGGTGTCACGTACTTCGCGTTCTACTCGATGAGCAGTGGGGGGCCAGGACAGAAGAGGTGGATGATCAGCCAGACCGACAGGATAAAGCACAGGCCCGCTATAAGCCCAAGTGCCAAGGGGCGCAAGACGGCGAAGGCCTTGAACCCGAAGAAGCGTACTACAGCGGTCTTCCAGAGCCACCCGATGGCAATGGAGAGCCAGTATCGCTCGGTAGGCCAGCCCATCCAGGCCACGTATCCGAGGGGATGAAAGGGCCACCACACGAATCGCTGGCGCAGGTGGACAAGAAAAGCCGTGAAGAGCCAACCGGCGGCAACGGCGGCCCATTCTCCCACTCCATAGTGGAAGGGGTTGCGCAGGGCGCTGGCTAGGCCTCTGGTGGTGCCCAGCGAACTGCCGCTGGGCCACCAACCCAGTTTGGGGATGCTCCAGGTGTAGATTACGTGGAGTGATAGGATATGACTAACCAGCAAGGTGAGAGCAATGCCCGCCATGCCGGTAAAAAAGAATTGAGTGCGGTTCACGCGACCTGCCGACACAAGCTTGAGGGCCTGGAACCAGTAGGGAGGGTTCTGGGTGGCCGTGGACCGCACCTCGGCCCAGGAGGTCACGAAGAGCATCACAACATCGCGGCGACCAATGGTCTTGCTGCCGAAGAGCTCCACAATGGTCTCATTGAGGCGGAAGGGTGAGGAGTAGATGAACATACCCGCCTCGCACACTACCCGGGCGACGACAAGACTAACTAGGGGAAACGCGATCCACTGAACGGCTGCCCAGGTCAGACTCATACCCATTTGGCAACACCAGACCAGCAGGAA
>JAKORR010000660.1 GCA_029777735.1 Armatimonadota bacterium
CCAGCCACGACGCGCCAGGCGATGACGCGGTAGGGGGCCAGTATACCACAACTGAGACCACACCTCATCCCTCCTCCTCCCAGTCAGGGGGCGGTACTGGCGAGACCACCCGCCCCCCGGCTGCGGAACCGGTAGACTGGAAGGCGGTAGCCAGGGGCTTCATACAATCTGAGCTGCCCAAGGCGCTATTTGAGGCCTGCCGGACCTACTGGACCGCCAAAGGCCTGAATCAAGATGAGATACGTGAGGCATTCCGGCGGGTGCGTGACGACTACCGCGCCGACCCTGATCAGTGCCTGGCCGACATGAGCGACCTCGCCCGCAAGGCGACAGCGAAGGTGGCGCCCTCAGGACGGACGTGTCTGGACTGCGGCAAGCCGGTGCCGTGGCCCCGTACGTACTGCGATGCATGCCGCGAGGCAGCCCTGGAGGAGACTAAGTGAGCTATAGCATAACCATTGCCGCAGGTCGGGTCGGACGTGATGCCGAGTTGCGGTTCACACCTACCGGCGATCCGGTTCTAGGATTCTCCCTCGCCACCGACCGGGGCTGGGGTGACAACAAGCGCACGGTCTGGTTTAACTGCTCCCTCTGGGGCGAACGGGCAGAGAAGCTGGCCCCCTACATCAAGAAGGGCACGGCGCTGCTAGTGGAGGGCGAAGTCGCGGCCCGCGCCTACCTCGACCGTAACACCGGTGAGGCCCGCGCCAGCCTGGATCTACGCGCCCACACGGTGCGCTTCCTGGGCGGGCGGGGCGAGAGGGACAGCCTGAGTGACATAAGCATAGCTGATGTCGAGGAGATCCCATTCTAACCGACTAGGTACCACCGAGTAATATCGCAGACAGGACGCACCCAACACCGTTAGCACCGTAATTGTCATCACAGTTAGCACCCATGCCAGGTGCGTCCTGTCGCGTTAAAAAGGAGGGACATTGCACGAGTACAACGGCAGACCAGTCAGCTACGGCGGGGGCGTCAACTCGACGGCGCTCGTGGTCATGCTGGCCTTGGAGGGTTGGCACGGCCCCATCGTGTTCTCCGACACCGGGGCCGAATGGCCGGAGACGATGGAGTACGTCGCGCTGTTCGGTGAGTGGCTGGCCGAGCGCGGCCTGGAGTTGACGGTGCTGGGGCCGGAATGGCGTAGGGGCAAGGAACAGATGACGCTCATTGACTACTGCGAGCACTACCAGGTGACGCCGTTTCCTGGTGCGCGCTGGTGTACCTCGAAGTGGAAGGTTGAACCCCTTCATAGATGGTGCGAGGCCAACGGCTATGATCCTGACGATATGCTAATTGGTATCAGCGCGGACGAATGGCACCGGCAGCAGGACAAGGACCGGCCCCTTGTGGACCGAGGCATAGACCGAGACGGCTGCGCTCGCATCATCGTTGAGGCGGGCCTACCAGTGCCGCGCAAGAGCGGGTGCTGGATATGCCCCTTCCAGCGAGACAGCATGTGGCGTGAACTTCACAGGATGCACCCAGACCTTTTCGAGAGGGCAGCGCGGCTAGAGGAATTGTCCAGCGAACGGCGCGGCGAACAAGCCCACCTCTACCCCGGTGGCGAAGTCACTCTACGCCAGCTAGCGGCCGGTTTTGAGGCTCAGACTGAGATGTGGGACTGGCTGGACTATTACCAGCCGTGCATGTGCCGGGTGTAGG
>JAKORR010000661.1 GCA_029777735.1 Armatimonadota bacterium
AGTACTAGGCCCCAACTAGAGTGGCCGTAACCCCGCGCCTCCCGCGAAGGCGGCAGCAAGCAAGCCGACCACCAGCAGCAAGACGTTCCGCGCGGTTCTCATCCCCTAGAAGCCCTGGACGCTCGCGTTTGGCTCCATCGATGTGCCCTTTCCGGACCCGCTCCGGGTCCCCAGAAACCAATTCGGTCCGGGGAGTTGCACCACTCGCTCCCTGCCGCCCCAAGTGCCCAGTTTCAGGCGGCAGTTCGGCGCTCCAGACCTTGATCACCTGCTGGTACCGGAGTACCAGCCAGTAGGCAGAGAGTGACGGCTGGATGCCGCGCATGGTGTATAAGCAGAACTGCGTAGTTCCGTTGCAGGGCCTATGGAGCCTGGAGCTGCGCCAGTAGCTGGGCCAAAGTTGGCGGCTCCTCCCCGAACTCGCTCAGGGCATCGCTGACGTACTGCTGGTAGAGCAGTCTCGCCGCCGTCTGCGAGCCGGCCAAATGCATCGCGGCCGCGAGAAGTGCCTTTAGCTCGAGTGCGCTCGGATCCACCTCGAGAGCGTGACGCAGGATGGCCGTCGCCTCTGGTGCGTGAGCTGGGAGTCGAGCTCGAGCGGCCCTTTCCGCGAGGCTCAGGAAGACCGCATGGACATGGTCCCGCCACTGAATGGCCCATTCTTCGTACTCGAACTCAGGGGCGAAGCTACCCCCGTAGGACTGAATGAGAGAGACGGCTTCAGCGCTTTCGGGTCGCTTGGTGGCAACCTCGTTGGCTTGGCGGAGGAACGCGACGCTGTCCACATGGACCAACTCGGATACAAGGTGCACGACGTCCCCTGCCACAGGGACGTACTCGGCGAGTGGCTTTTGGCCTTTGGGTCGCTCCACAAGCTCGCGCCGCAGGAAGAACAGCGTCTGATGAAGGCTATTACCAGCACCCACGGGATCCATCTCGGGCCAGAGTGCTTCGAGCACCTGCTCACGGGTGGCGGTCTGTCGCGGGCGACTGACAAGATAGAGGAGCAAGGAGGCGGCTCTTCTCCGAACGCCTGAGATCGGGATGTTCCTGTCGCCCAGTGATAGTGCCGTCTTCCCTAAATCACGAATGACCAACGTGGGACTAATTCGTTTGGCCAGCCGATCTGAGTAGCGAGGATCGCGGAACCACTTCTTCTGATGGCGTTCCCA
>JAKORR010000662.1 GCA_029777735.1 Armatimonadota bacterium
ATCCAAGCAACGTGCTCTGTCGCTACGGACAACCCATCGCGGTGGCGCCCGTGTAACACCCCCACTCGTGTTCGCCCCTCCACTACCTGGAGGCCGGTCCCGTTGGGCAGGAGCAGGCCCCGGTCGAGGAGGAGGGGTGGACGCTTCCAGGTACCCCGCTCGTCCCACCATCGCTGTACCCCGGCGTGGACGTGTGATCCCGACTGGTCGCGTACCCGAACCGAGTGCTCGTGCATGCTTGCGAAGTGGTCCAAGAGCCCATGCTCGGAATCCCCGGTCTTCATGGTCAGGAAGGTGGCAGTCGGCACTGTCTCCAGCCTCCATGCCAACCCCTCCAGGACAATGTGCCCATAGTCGCGCTGGAATGGCGGGTATCCGGCGTGGTCGTAGAGCCACTGCTCTACGACATCGGCAGGCCACCCGAGCATGACAACAGCGGGCGCGTGCAGGAACCCCTGCAAGCCGGAGGCGTGACTCTCTCGGTGAGCAATCGACAGTGCTTCGAAGTCGGCTAGACGCATACTTCAGTGTGACCCTGGCGATACCCCGCGGGGCGTGCTGGCCCTTGCCGCTTGCATGACCTTAGCGGGATCACGGAGTGTTTGAAGGACCACTGCCGCAAGCCTGCACCACTCAGTCGGTGCCAAGGTCGCATCGACCCGAATCGACGCCTCCGCTGCACCTCTGAGTGTTCCGGGGAGATGACTTGTGAGTTCCATGCGCAAATCGTTTTGCACTTCGGCTACTGGTGACGAGACTGCCCATCCAGGGCGGCGTAGCTGAGCCAAGGGGCCGACCGGGGTGCCCGGGGCAGGCAGCGTTTGTGATGCCACCGACATTCGGTCGACGGCATCCGTCCACCACGCCGGTCGTTCCACAGCTGCCACAGGCAACGCCAGCTGCTGGACGGATTGGATGGCTCCTCGGCCCAGGGCGAGGGAGATGCTCCCCTTGTCCTCGTGTTGGTTTTCGTAGCGGAAGACGTCCAGCTCGGATGGGCATACCTTTGTCAGGGGTACGTCCCCGAGCCAGTCACCGGGCTCCTCATGGCAGCCGCCGAGAATCGTCACGTCGGCACGTAGCTGCACTCGATACAAGAAGAAGCGGCGGCCTGCTTCTGGCTGATCACGCATACGGCGCAGCATGTTGTGGATGGCGCTCTCGTAGGTGCCGACATGTAGCG
>JAKORR010000062.1 GCA_029777735.1 Armatimonadota bacterium
ATCTCTGCCGGCTGCTCCATCTCCCGACCCTGGGCGTCCACGTAGGTGACACTGACCGCCCTGGTGCCGGTGCTGTCGAGGTTGATCCTCAGCACGCGACACCCGGTGCGCAGCTCGTACAGAGGGTTGTTCAGCAGTTGAGGGAAGATGGTAGTCTGCGGGCTGCTCTTGGCGAACCACTCGCAGGCGAACTTCTCGCAGAACCCACAGAAGTTGCACTCGCCCAGGGACACGCCGTACGGGTTGGTGTACGCCCGGCTCATGTTGGAGGCCGGCGCCGGGAAGGGGTGATAGCCCAGCGAGGCGGCCGCTTCCGCGAACAACTCCTGCGAGTAAGTCATTGGTATCGGGGGGTTGGGATACTCGCGCTGGCGGGGACCCTCGAAGGGGTTGCCGCCTGCCTGCAACTGCCCTTGGATGTTGCCCGCCTTACCGGATACGCCGTTGTTGTACTCGTACTTGTCGAAGTAGGGCTCGAGCTCCTCGTAGGTGATTCCCCAGTCCTGGATAGTGCAGTCTTCGGGGATGGCCTCTGGACCGTAGCGCTCTATGGTGCTGGTGCGCATGGTGAACTGATAGGGTGGCCAGCGCCAAGTGACCCCGTTCCAATGGATGCCTGCTCCACCCAGGCCCTCGCCTGGTAGGAACGAGCCCAGTTGGCGCATAGGGAGCGCCGTCTGTTTGATGTTGTTGCGGAAGGTGATGGTGTCCTTGCTCAGGTCCTGGAAGATCTCGCCCCGAACCCACCAACGCAGTTCGTCGTGAATGCGGGGGCTGGTGAAGTCGGGAACGGTGTCACGGGGCAGGCCCCGCTCAAGCCCAACCACCCTGAGCCCGGCATCCACAAGCTCTTTAGCTAGAATGGCGCCTGTCCAGCCGACGCCTATGGTCACTACATCCACTGGCTTAAGCTGTCGCTCTTGCATGGCCTCATAACTCCTTGGGGTACCCGGTCAGGCGCCCTAGATCTCGGTGGTCACCAGTCCCTGCAGGACTTCGGCAATGCTCACCGGCTCCACGACATAGGGCTGGTTGCGGTACTGGGAAATGAGCGGCTTGTA
>JAKORR010000063.1 GCA_029777735.1 Armatimonadota bacterium
CCTGGGTGTGGTCATCCGCGGTCACATACAAGGAGTAGCACCGCGGGCGCCGGGCCTGGCGTCGGTCCCGGCACACTGGACCTGCGGCACCTGCAGCCACTCGCAGGCGATCCACGGCGTGGAGCTTCTGCCTCAGCCTGCCTGCTCAGGCGCCGGGGGACAGTCCAGGACTTCGATTGAGTTCCCTGGATGGAGCAGTAGATGGGGGTGCTGGGCGAAGATCTGGACAGCTTCGTCGTGTGACGCCGCCTCCACGATCGCGTAGCCCGTCTTTGAGTCGGTGAAATCTTCGACCCCGTGGGCGGTCACGAGCTTCTTCAGAAACAACGGGGCACCCGGATCCACGAGCGAGTGCTGGTGGGTCTGTGCCCACGAAACCCAGGCGGTCATGAACTCAGCCTGTTGGTCCTCGGGCAGCTGTTCCTTCTCCGCCTGATCAGCTGCGCCGTGGTAGATCGCCAGGAATCGCCCCATGAGCGGCAGTGTAAGTCCGGTGCTGGCAGGGCGGCGAAGGTGGCTGGCATCGAAAGCGGACCCAACGCGAACACGGCGGCAGGTCCGCGCATTCCTCACTGCCGAGGCTTCTTACCTTTGCCCTGGAGCTTTGGTTCGCCATGAGGACGGGCCGGGCCGTCAGCCTTGTCCTCGGACATCGCTCGGTCGAGGTGGCGGAGGATCATGTCCATCTCCTCGTCGTCCTCTGCGCCGTAGATAGCCCTATCTAGGGGTGACCACCGATCCACCATGTGACGAGGCTACTCGTGGGTGCCCTTCTTGCGAGACCAGAACCCCGCGCAGAGCGCGGAGTGTGCGGACGCTTCGTGTCGAGCCCCAAGGCGCCAGGGTTCCGATCAGTTGGCAATCTCCGGAAGGCACTGTCTTGCCCAAAGGACTATTGGCCCGGCTCGCCAACGCCTGGTGGCACGATCGAATCGCTCCCCGTGATCGGTGAGCGAGACACCCCCGTTTCCCTTTGCCATCTGGCGTTGTCGGCGCCGCTCGAAAGGCGCGTCGGCCTCCCCTCAGGTCGCGGCGACTCTCAACTCATCCAGCTCACCGAAGTACCCCTGAAACTCAACAAGGAGTTCGGAGACGCCCACGATGAGAGGCCTGAGCACCTCCAGTAGGTCTCGTCCGTCGGTCATGCC
>JAKORR010000663.1 GCA_029777735.1 Armatimonadota bacterium
GACGGGCTCCTCTTCAGCAACTTCCCTATCTTCCTCAGGCTGTACCCGTTGGACTTGTGGTGAAGGATCAGATACCGTTCCCTCGCGGTGAGATGGTGGTACTCCATGCTGCATGCCCTTCTTGCCGGAAGAGAAAACAGCAAGTCTGCCAACTCACCGCCCTTCCCTTGAAGGTGTTGCACTTGATCTGAAAATCCGCCCCTCACACAAATGACCCTTCCTTCCACGTCCAGCACGCTGCTCACGCACGTGGGCTCCGGGCGCCGTGCCGAAATCAATCGAACTGAAAGCTTGGCTACGGCCGAGCCCGCGAAGCGAAGCCAGGAGAAGTACGTTCTCTTCACCGCCTCGGAGCGAAATGACGCGGTCATGTCCGTGGCCCAAGCACGCCGCTGGTTGGAGGCCGGGGCGGCCTATGTCTGCTCATGGGGCTTGCAAGCGTCGGCCACGGAGGAATCCTTCGACTACGCCTCTTTCCTGCCGGAACTCGGAGAGCCGGTTCCCTTCACTGTCATGACCACATCTCATGAGCACGAGAGCTTAGAAGAGGCCTTGTGGTTCGCGTTCTGGAACGCTGGCCCGCCCGGCGACGACCTTGACCCCACCTCACCGGTCTTGCTGGTGCTCGACTCCAGCCAACTTGCAGCTCGGTGCGCGGAATGGATCAAAACCAATCGTCAGTAGGCGGCGCGGTGAGGCCTAACCCCTCGGTCAACCCCCGACCCGCTACGGCAGGCAGCGTAAGGCTGGGTTGAGGTACGGTGTACATTTTCTCAACCCAGCCTTACGCTGCCTGCCTCCGCGGTCGGGGTTACCTCGAACGTTAGGCCGCACGAAGCGCACGTTTCCCCCGGCCCCACCGCACCAAGCAGCTAAATGCCTTCCTTTGCCGCGCTACTCGTTGCCGCACTCGCGTCCTTGCCAGCATTCGCCATCACGTACTACTTAGTGTCGGGCGCTGGTCGCCCTCTGGCTGTGGTCTGGGCTGGTTTCATTGCCACTGCTCCGGTAGCGGTTCCTATCTACTTTGCCGCGGCCCTCGGCTATGGGTTCGTGCTGTGGGTTGTACTGAAAGCTCTGAACCTACTTTCGTTGTTGGGCCTCGTGGTCGGGTCACTCATTCCGGTCGTAGCTCTGGTCTTGTGGCAAGTGGCGGCGCGCGGCGGCCCTGGTCCAGGCGTTCATGTCGTGCTATTCGCGCTTGGCTTGCCATGCGTCATCATGGCGGCCGTGCTCTGGCTTTTCAGCTCGCGTGGCGCGTGAAACACCCCTTTGGGCCTACGCTGGAGTACCGCTCAAAGCGCGTGGGTCAAGTGCGGCCTAACCCCTCGCTCAACCCCCGACCCACTACGGCAGGCGCTGTAAGGCCGGGCGGCGCCAGCACCACTATCGTCGCCGCCCGGCCTTACAGCACCTGCCTCCGCGGTCGGGGTTAGCTCGAACGTTAGGCGTCGCAGGGCGCGTCATCGGCGCATACTCCGCGTCATGGCTATCTCGCACATCGCCCCAGGACAAGTCCTTGATGTAGTCCCTTTGGGATCCGGTCTACTCGAAACCAAGACGGTCGCTCTCTTTAAGTCCGAAGACCTGGAAGTGATTCGCTTGGTGCTACGCGCAGGGAAGTCGCTGCCTCCACACAAGGTGCAAGGAGAAATCACGATTCAATGCATCGAGGGCACGATGGTCGTGTCAGCCGAAGGAAACGAGAGCCAACTGAACGCAGGGCAATTGCTGTATTTGGCCGGCAATGTGCTCCATGGAGTGGCCGCCAAGCAAGACAGTTCGGCCCTCGTCACTATCTCGCTGAAGAAGTAGCCAAGGTGCCTCGCCAAACACAAGCTGGAGCCGCGTACAACGGCGACGCCTAACCCCTCGCTCAACCCCCGACCCACTACGGCGGGCAGCGTAAGCCCGGTCCGCGCCAGTCGTACTATCGTCGCAGCCCGGGCTTACGCTCCCCGCCTCCGCGGTCGGGGTTAGCTCGAACGTTAGGCGGCGCAGGCACCACTTCTTGCCGCCCTCGCTGCGAGTGTGTAGACTTCCACACACGGAGGCGCACATGGCTACCAATCTTGCCCTTGACCCTAAGCTACTCGATCAGGTGCTCGAACTTAGCGGCGAGCAGACGAAGAAGGCTGCGGTTACCCTC
>JAKORR010000664.1 GCA_029777735.1 Armatimonadota bacterium
GGGAGGACTAACCGCATGAGCCAGTTGCAGGGCAGCGCCCCCAAGGGGTCCTACGACAGCTTCTTTGGCACCAACATAACCCCTATCGGCAAGTGGTGGGTCAAGACCACTAACCGGCTGAGGCTTCGGCTTCTGATGTCGAGCACGCCGATAGGGCCTGACACCGTGTTTCTGGAGATCGGGCCGGGTGGGGCAGGCCTTGGGATCCTCGCGGCCCAGACGACTGGCTGCCGCCTTGTGGCTATTGAGGGCAGCAGAACCGCTGTGTCGCTACTGCGCGAGCAGGGCGTCGAAGTGATCGAGGTGCTGGTGCCGCCAATCCCATGGGAGGAGAGCACGGTCGATCTGGTCGTGGCCATCAACGTCATCGAGCACATGCCGTCCGTGCGAGAGGCCCGGGAATTCGTCACGGAGGCGCTCCGCGTGCTCCGACCCAGCGGACTCATCGTCCTGGGCACTGGCAATATCCTAGACTTGGGACGTTTCTTCTTCTCAGATTACACCCACACATACCCACTGTCGCCCCAAGGGATTCATTGGTTACTGCGCGACCATGGGTTCGATATCGTCCTGACGCGACTGCACGTCGGTCCCTTCTTTTCTCCATGGCTGCGGCGGCCCGTGAACTGGCTGGGCAAGCTCATTCCCTGGAGGCTCATCTCGACGGTCCTCACGGGTCTGCCCGATAGCCCGCCATGGTACAAGGCCTTACTATCCACGCGGGAATGCATCTTCGTCGTGGGACGCAAGCCGGAGGAGTAGCCGTTGTCTGCACTTGAGTCCCCCTGGGCTGCTTGGAAGATCCCCAAGTGGACACGTTGGCTAGGTGTCTCACTCCTTGGCGCTGCGCTTCTTGTGCTTGTCGCCCGTCAGACCAACTGGCACGACTTTAGTGCTCGCCTGAGGGATCTGCTCTGGGGGCCTGTGATAATGGGTGTGGCGGTTTTCTATCTTCCTTGGCTTTGGCGGGGCCTGCGCGTGTGGATGCTGCTTGGGCGTCAGAGTTCTCTAGGGAGCACCGTCGCGGCCTCTTGTGCATCCGACTTCCTTGGCTGGCTTATGCCGGCGGGCACGGGCTATTTGAGCCTCCCCGTGATCCTCAGCAGCTACCTAGATGTGCGACTGACCTGGGGCGCCAAGGCCCTAGTGGCAGGGCGCCTTATGGACATGGTCACGCTGTGCTCGATCGCTGCTGTGGCCTGCGCGAGCGCCGAGGACGTGTACACTCCGCTGCGTGTCGTGGCCTTGCCCAGTATAGCGCTGACAGTCCTGGGGCTTGCCCTGCTCCTCTGGCCCGACCAGGTAGGGCGGTCAATGCTGGGCGTTTTCAGGGGCCTGGGAGGCAATAGCAAGGGCAAGGTGGGCCGCTTCCTGGAAGACTTGCTTACCATCAAGGATACCGCGGCCTTCCACGGGCTGCTACCTGACCTCATGGTGATCAGCTTGCTCATCGTGGTGAGCCGGATAGCAGCACTGTGGCTGATCTGCGTGGGCCTTCGGGCGCCGATGACGGTAGGGCAGGCGGCCTATCTGTGGAGTGTGACAAGCTTGCTGGGCCAGTTGCCGATACACCCGCCGTGCATGGCTGGGGTTTCGGATGCGATCAATGCCGGTGTGTTCATGTCAATCGGCTGGAGTCGGCAGCAGGCCGCGGAAGTGGTGCTCGGCGCGCGGGTCGTGACAATGCCAGTGCTGTTGGCGGTGGCGGGGAGCGCTTGGGCCATGTTGGTGCGTGTAAGCGCGCGAGCACGCCGCGAGGGGACCTGACGACCTGAGAAAGCGCGTCGCCGACGCCGAACCAGCAAGTGCAGAAGTGCCGAGAGCATCGGCTCAAGTGGGAGGTAATCCGCCCAGTGGATCAGAGCAATTCGAGCGAGCAAACTGCAAGCCGATCGCGGGCGAGTCGACGCGGCGGGCTGAGGCAAGTAGTGTGGCTGCTTGCTCTCGTCTGCGCCGCGATACTCGTGAATCCACCCCGCCCGATGCCTGACGACGACACGTCGTCCTGGACCTCCTATGCCTGGCTCCTGGACAGAGGTGAGAAACCCTACGTAGACATCCCCCAGGGCAAGGGACCCATCCTATTCGCCTACGCATGGCTCATGGGGCGTCTGCCGGCCGAGCCCTATGTATCAAGAGCCGCCGCGAGCGGGCTGGTGATTGTTGGCTCCCTGTTCCTCTATGTGGCCATTGCCGCTCGTCTGGGCGCTTGGGCGGGCTTGGCTGCGGCTGCCTGCGTGGCACTAGGACAGGTCTATTGGGGTGTGGGTCTGCGCACGATGGTCCCTCAGATGGTTCTCATGCCCGCTGCCCTGATGTTGTTCGTGCTTGGTGTAGGCAGCCGCAGAGGATGGCTTTTTCTCGCGGCCAGTGGATCCCTTGCTGCTCTGGCGGCACTCACGCGACAGATGGCAGGCGCCGAGACTCTTGCCCTTGGTGTGGCCGCTCTGCTGCTTGGGCCCGCGGGTCGAACCCTGGCGCTGAGCTACGCCTGTGGGGTCATGGGCGCCGGCGCCGCTGCAGTCGCCATCCTCTGGTGCATGGGCGTGCCTCCGCCGACACTCCTCCACGCTCTTTGCGGCTCTGAGACTCTTGCCTACGCCGCTGTATTCTCTGCCCGGTCCCGTTACACAGCCTTCCTTGATACGGTCCTTTACTTGGCGCCCGCCGCGCCGTTGTTTGGCCTGGGGGCGGCCGGATGGGCCTGGGTGTGGCTGAGGCGGTCGCAGGGAGTAGCCGAGGCCTTCTGGAGCCGTTTGCTGACGGCTTGGCTGATCGGCCTTGCATTCGAGATATTGGCGACCGGACGGCTGTATGCACATTATTTCCTGGCGCTCCTTCCCGCCGTAGGTGTGGGTGTTGGTATACTGGTGAAGGGGCTACAGGGATCTGACCGCGAGGCTCGCAGGTCTGCCGCCCCTCTTGTCGTTGGGGCATTGTTGGCTCTTCTCGCGCCCTCGCCGCTGGTGACGCACCGTGTTGCGAGTGGATGGAAGCACGTGATTCTGCGATCCGGCTACACACTGCCTGAGTATCTCGCTGCCCGCTGGGTGCGATCGCACACGGCCCCTACCGACTGGCTCTTCGCTTATACGGAATTCTCTCACATTTACTGCTTCGCCAAGCGCCCGGCGCTTCTTGGCATTACGCGGCCGTCGGCCTACTGGAAAGACGCCCCTGAGTCGGTACAGATGGCTGAACGATGGCAAAAGTGGCAGGAAGCCATGGACGCCGCACGACCACCCTACGTAGTAGTTGAAAACGCAGATCGTGCGCCGCCTGTCTTGACACGCCTGCTCGCAGAGGGCTACACATCTATAGCCCGCTTCGATTCCCTCACGATCTACAAACGCGGGAAACCCCGAGAAACCATGACAGCCGACCGAGAGCGATAAAAGGCCGGGACGCCTTGGCCTTAGATGAGCGCTTGGAGGGACCGAGCCGTGTCGCGGGCTGCGCCCACCTCGTCGGGAATACCATGGCCAAGCTCCAGGGATACCACACCGTCGAAGCCTGTCGCCTGCAATCCCTTGACGACGGCAGGCCAGTCCAGTACACCCGCGCCGGGCGGCGCAAAGGTGAAGGCCTCCTCGTTCCCCATATAGAAGCTGTTAGCCGGGAGCGGCGAGCCGATTTGCAGAGGGATTATTCTGGCGTCCTTGGCATGGGCGTGAACGATGCGCGGCCCGAAGGCTTCGAGGAAGCCTTCGGGATCCTCGCGATGATAGGGGAAATGACTGGGGTCAAAGTTGATATACAGGTCATCCCGGCCCATGGCTTCCGCCAGACGCTTTGTGGTGGATAGGGTGCCTACCAGGTAGACGAAGACCGGCTCGATCGCAGGGCTTACCCCGGCAGCACAGGCATGCGAGCAAAGGGCGTCGTAGGCCTCGGCCAAGTCATCCCATGCCTTAGCCTCGTCCAACCCAGGCGGTAACGGGCCCGACACCGTGTGCACTACACCAACGGCCATGGCGTGCGCCAGGTCTATCATGCGCCTAGTGTGGTCCAGGCGACGCTCTCGTTCGCGCCCGTCCGCGAAGACGTAGTCCACATGGACCTGCAGCGCAGAGATGTCCAAGCCGAGCTCTCGGATGCTCTGGGCAAGGACCACCGCAGCCTCCGCGTCCCATGTCCCAAGGTCGGCACAAGGGAATTCGCCCGCAAGGTCACGCCCAGCTCGACCGCACTGTAGCCCCATGGACAGGGCAAGCCGTGCACCTTCGAGGAAATCTTGGACTTTCAGGCCCGTCACACTCAGCAGAAGACCTATCCTCATCTGCGCTCACTCTGGTTGTAATGCAAGTGCTCCGCCCGCCTGGCTGGTCTTTAGGCTTTGGGAACAGACGACCGCCGCGTTGCTCGGCCCAATGCATGCGCGAGTCTCTGCACTAGGAGGGGAAGCACCTGTCCGGCGAAGCCACGAAACTGGTAGTTGGCTCTGTTGCCAAAGGCCGTCGGATCGAGGTTCACTTCTATTGCCAGTGCACCGTGCCGCAGTGCCTCGTACGGCAAAGAAGCTGCCGGCTCGACTTCTAGGGACGTGCCGATCACGATGATGCCCTCGGCCCTCTGGGCGATCGCCTGCGCCTCTTGCCACGCTGTGCCGGGCAGTGGCTCCCCGAACAACACCACGTCCGGCCTGATCACACCGCCACAGGCGCATCTCGGGGGCAGGGCTGCAAGCTGAAGGGGA
>JAKORR010000665.1 GCA_029777735.1 Armatimonadota bacterium
AAGGCACCCGGGTTGTTGCCACCGGTGACGATCATAATGTCGCGCACGCCCGCCTCGACAAGGTTGTAGAGCGGGTAGTAGACCATCGGGTAGCGCCCCACGGGGAGGAGGTGCTTGTTAGTGACCCTGGTAATAGGGGCGAGCCGTGTACCCAGTCCGCCGACAAGAATGATGCCCCTCATCTTGCTTCCTCCCCTCCAGCATGACGGTGCTACTCAAGCATCGACAGGAAGTACTGCTGCACGCGGCGGTCGTCAGTCAGCTCCGGGTGGAAGGCGATGCCGAGCAGATTGTGCTCCCGCACGGCTACGATCTTGTCCTCAAAGGTGGCAAGTACCTGGGTGTCGCCCCAGACCCGCGTAACGTAAGGAGCGCGTATAAAGACCGCGCGGACTGGCCCATCGTCAACGCCCTGCATAGGGAGGTCCACTTCGAAGCTGTCCACCTGGCGGCCGAAGGCGTTCCGGGCGACTTCGGCGTCCAGCAGCCCCAACCGCCATTGGTCGCTGTCCACGATCTCCTTCGCGAGAAGAATCAGGCCCGCACAGGTACCCCAGAGAGGAGCACCCCGGCGGTGCAAATCTCTGATGGCATCGCCAACACCGAACCGCTCGCACAGCCTTCCGATAGTTGTACTCTCGCCACCCGGAATCACCAGTGCGTCACAGGCTGCGACGTCCTCCGGATGCTTCACAGGATCGGCCTGGGCGCCAACCTCTCGAAGAGCCGCTGTGTGTTCTGCGAAATCGCCTTGAAGAGCCAGTACTCCGATTCTTGCTCGTCTCATGGTCGTGTGTCCACAAATTCACACCCCGCAGCTCTGCGCGGGCTGCGGGGTCACGTCTGAGTATCCCGAGGCTTACCAGCCTCGCGTCGCAAGACGCTGCTCGTCAGTAAGGGAGGTGACATCGAGGCCAACCATGGCGGCGCCGCGCACTTCCTTGCAGGCCTTGGCTACTTCAACGGGATCTTCATAGTACGTCACGGCGTGCACAATGGCGTGGGCGCGCGTCGCTGGATCCTCGCTCTTGAAGATACCCGATCCGACGAACACGCTCTCGGCGCCAAGCTGCATCATCAGCGCCGCATCGGCAGGTGTTGCGACGCCTCCAGCGGCGAAGTTCGGTACTGGAAGCTTACCCGTGCTCGCCACTCCCTGGACAAGCTCTAGCGGCGCGCCCAGTTCCTTCGCCGCAGCGACCAACTCGTCGGAGCGAAGAGTGGTCAGTCGCTTTAGGTCCTTCTGTACGCGGCGCATATGCCGCACGGCCTCGACGATGTTTCCCGTGCCCGCCTCGCCCTTCGTGCGAATCATGGCAGCGCCCTCAGCAATGCGCCGCAACGCCTCGCCAAGGTCACGGCACCCGCACACGAAAGGCACCTTGAAGTCATGCTTCCAGACGTGATGCTCCTCGTCGGCGGGAGTGAGTACCTCGCTCTCATCGATGAAATCGACCCCTAGAGACTCCAGAACCTGGGCTTCTGCGAAGTGGCCGATCCTGCACTTGGCCATGACTGGGATAGTTACGGTCTGCATGATGGCCTCGATGATGTGCAGGTCGGCCATGCGCGCCACGCCTCCCTCCGCGCGGATGTCGGCAGGTACACGCTCTAGGGCCATAACCGCTACGGCACCTGCGTCTTCCGCGATCTTAGCCTGCTCAGGGTTCGTGACGTCCATGATGACCCCGCCACGAAGCATTTCGGCGAAGCCCACCTTGCTGCACCAAGTAGATTTCTCAACCACTGTCAACGCCTCCGGCTTTCCGCAAAGCTCGGTCGCAGAACAACGCGACTATTACTATCCACCTAGATTCTACCACTCGCCGAGGCACGCGGCAACGAGGCAGCCGGCAGGGGGAATGTTCGGTTTCCGCAGGATGAATCTTTCGCCGCCAGGAAACCGTCGTGAGGGCCTAGGGCA
>JAKORR010000666.1 GCA_029777735.1 Armatimonadota bacterium
ATTGGACAAGTTCGACTCACAGTCAATCCTGCATCCGGGGGCCATCTACATGCACCAGGGCGACACCTACCGGGTGCTCGAACTGGACCTGGATCGCAACATCGCCCGCGTTCAGCACGCCGAGGTGGACTACTACACCCAGCCCCTAGGCGGCACCGACATCCACCACATCGATCACTGCCTGCGGGAGAAACCCTTCGGTACGGGCCGAGCCTATTGGGGAGAAGTGACAGCGTACTTCAACACATATATGTACGAAAGAATACACTTCTACTCCCTAGATGCTGTATCGCAGCACCAACTTCGCCTGCCTACCTTCGTCCTGGAGACCATGGCCTTCTGGCTTGTGCCCCCCGAGGAGTTGATGGAAGAGGTTCGCCAGGCGGGCCTGGACGCCCACTCCGGCCTGCGCGGCCTGGGCTATGCCACGAGAATGCTGCTACCGGCCTTTATGACCTGCGACACGCTAGATTTCTCTCATTCTGTCGGCAGCGCGAACTCGCCGTGGCATACGGTGTTCATCTACGAGCGCTACATGCTGGGCCAAGGCTTCACGGAGAAGGCATATGACCTGCTGCACGAGATCCTGCCAGCGGTGCTGTGGCACGTGGAGAAGTGTCCGTGCGACGAGGGCTGTCCGTGCTGCGTGGGCAAACCGCTGCGCCAATATGCAACGTGGAACGTCGAGCGACACGAGGCGCACATTCCGAGCAAGGCCGCAGCCCTGATGATCCTCCGCGGGCTACTGGGAGACGGTACGGGCTTGCTTCAGCCGGACAGTGGCTCACTCACCGACTTCCAGGCAGGGGCGCAGGCGCGAGTGGAGCAGGCCCTGCGCCGCCGCCTGGAGAGAGGGCGAGAGCCGCAAGTTTTCCACCCCATTGAACCGCGCGTGGCTACGGAGTATCCCGAGCCCGAGGACCTCGCAGCCCTTGACCAAGCAGACGTCACTCGGCGGGCTGACAGACGCAGGCGTTTCCAGCGGGAGCTGAGGCGGCGCATGGCTATCCACGCGCCCTTTGACGGTCTGGAACCTCTCACGCCCACTCACAAGCCGCCCGAGGGCATGCATAGGCGTGGCAGTAGTGTGGTGCCGACTGCTTTCCCCGGGCGGCCTATGAGGCCGAGCGACGTAGTCGCATCATCTACCAAGGCAGAGGATACAGCAGGTGACGCGGCGAAGGTGGACAGTCATGAGGAGCGCGGGCCTATCTGTCATGGTGACCCACTGGCGTCGAGGGCCCGTCGAAGGAAGCACAAGGGTGACGGCAGTGATGACGTTGCTCAAGACGGTGACGAGACCTGAAGACCTAATTGCTGGACGCGGTGAGTAGGTAAGCCAATGGAAGTAGCAGTTTTCCTAGCCAGACTTGAACACTCAGAGTTCTTCTCCGGGCAGATCGTGCAGATTATGGAGTTGCCCGCGCGGCCAGCACGCTATTCAAACGTGCCCGGCGGCTTGCGCTCCGAGGTCCAGGCTGCGTTGGAGGCCGAGGGCATCACTCGACTGTATCTGCATCAGGCACAGGCTATCGAGCAAGTGCGCGAGGGCCGCAATGTAGTGATTGTGACGGGCACGGCGAGCGGCAAGACGCTGTGCTACAACATCCCCGTTGTGGAGGCGCTGATAGAGGACTCTAAGGCCACGGCCCTGTTCCTATACCCGACCAAGGCGCTAGCGCAGGATCAGCTCCGCGGGTTGGGCAGGTTCCAGCGCAGAGACTTGGGAGTGACTTTCCTCGCCGGCACCTACGACGGAGACACTCCGCAGAGCCTTCGCTCCAAACTGCGCGACGGCGGCAGCGTGATCCTGACGAACCCCGACATGCTGCACCAGGGGATTCTGCCACAGCACGCACGGTGGAATCGCTTCTTCACACACTTGAAGTACGTGGTCATCGACGAGATCCACGCCTACCGCGGAGTCTTTGGGTCACATCTGGCCAATGTGCTTCGGCGCTTGCAACGCATCTGCCACCACTATGGTAGCGCCCCCCAGTACATTTGCAGCTCCGCCACGATAGCCAATCCTCGCGAGCACGCCGAGAGCCTCACCGGCCGTTCGGTGGAAGTTGTTGACGAGGACGGCTCGCCACGCGGCCTCAAGCGCTTCGTGATGTGGAATCCTCCGCCGCTGGAAACAGCGGCTCGCGGCGCGGCAGACAGTTGGCGCATCGGCGGCGACCGGCGCAGCCCTTTGGGAGAGGCGATAAGCCTGCTGACGGCTCTAGTCCTCGAAGGTGTGCAGACTATTGCCTTTGTACGCACGCGGCTGGCGGCAGAGTTGATCTTCCGCGGCGCCAGAGACGCCCTGCGGCCTGTGGCGCCGAAGCTTTCCCGCGCACTGAG
This sequence comes from Armatimonadota bacterium, assembly GCA_029777735.1. GTDB lineage: Bacteria > Armatimonadota > Zipacnadia > Zipacnadales > FEN-943 > JAKORR01. The sequence continues at coordinate 2,350 of JAKORR010000666.1, forward strand.
GGCTTACCGGGGCGGGTACTTGCCCGAAGAGCGGCGTGAGATAGAACGCCTTCTTGTCAGCCGCGAAGTGCTAGGCGTGGCGAGCACCAACGCCCTCGAGCTGGGCATTGACATCGGCAGCCTGGACGCCTGCATCCTGGTGGGCTATCCGGGCACGGTGGCCAGCCTGTGGCAGCAGGCCGGGCGTGCTGGGCGAGGGCAGGAAGAGTCCTTGGTCTTCTTGGTGGCCCAGAACGCGCCCATGGACCAGTATCTGATGGCCAATCCGGACTATATCTTCGGCCAGAGCCCTGAGCAGGCCGTGGTGGACCCCGACAATCCCCACATCGCTGTGGGCCACATTAAGTGTGCCTGTCACGAACTGCCACTGGCGGACACAGAAGTTGGTCTGTTTGGACCCTATGCCGACCTAGTCTTGGAGCTTCTTGAGGAAGAAGGGCTAGTCAAGCATATCAGCGGCCACTGGTATTGGGCCAGCTCGGAGTACCCAGCGACCGAAGTAAACCTGCGCAACATCCCCGGCCCGGTGTACACAATCCAGGACGAAGCGGAGGGCGAGCAGGTCATCGGCACCATGGACGAGATCAGCGCGCTGTCTCAGCTCCATACTCATGCGGTCTACATCCACGGGGCCGAGACTTACTTCGTGACCGATTTGGACCTGGAGCAGAAGATCGCTCACGTCGAGCGGCGCGACCTGGACTACTACACGCAGGCTGTCCAGATGTCCCAAATACGCATCATCGAGGCGGACGAGGAGCGGGAATTGTTCGGGGCGACAGCGGGCTTCGGCGACGTTGTGGTCACCATGTCGATACCTATGTTCAAGAAGATCCGTTTCCACTCGCGCGAGAGTCTCGGCTACGAGCAGCTCGAGATGCCGCCGCAGGAGCTGGAAACGGTAGCTATGTGGCTCGTGCCGCCGGAAGGCGTGGTAGAGATCCTGCGACGGCGGGGTCTGGACGCCGTCGAGGCGCTCATCGGTGTGGCCAACGTACTGGTTGAGGTGGCGCCCTTCTTCGTGATGTGCGATGTGCAGGATGTGGGTGCGGTGGTGGACTCGAGTTGCTTGGGGCAAGATGCGCTGTTTCTGTACGATCGATACCCTGGCGGGATGGGATATGCCCATCGCTGCCTCGAACGACTCGGCGATATCCTGACAACGGTGTACAACGTCATCCGCGAGTGCAGTTGCCCGGATGGCTGTCCCTCCTGCGTCGGGTCAGCGCTGCCGGCCTTCGCCATGACCGACATGGACAGCGCGGTGCGCGGGCGTTTGCCGAATAAGCAGGGTGCTCGGCTGTTGCTGGAGGCACTGTTGAGTCCGAGGGGGAGGGTCTGACCGACCGCCTGCGAGGGGGCAGGTTGAAGGCAGCGTTTCCCGACGGTCTCCAAGCACGGCCAGTTCTTCTCTTGAGGGAGTGTGCAACCATGAGCGTGCGGAAGGCCATCCTCAACGCCACACTGATCGACGGCACGGGCGGCAGGCCACTCCGCGACGCCGTGATAGCGATCGAGGGCACGCGCATCGATGACGTGGGCACTGCGCGCCAGGTGGATGTACCGCTTGACGGGGAGCTCATCGACGCGGCCGGCAGCACTGTAATCCCCGGTCTGTTTGACTGCCATATGCACCTCGGTGGTGGTCCGTATAAGGCGATCAAGACGCTGCGCGACACCCTAAACATGGGCATCACCACGGTGGCGCATGTGGGTGGGTTCGAGCGCGGGGCGGATGTGGTGGCCCTGCGCGACGCCATTGACGGCGGGCTGGTTGGGCCGTGCTCTCGCTTGGTTGCAGGCGCTGTGGTGGCGGCCACGGCGGGCCACGTTCGGGGACGAGTCGCTGACGGGCCATGGGAGGTTCGCAGGGCTGTACGGGAACAACGGCAAGCCAATGTAGACTTTATCAAGACGGCGGCTTCGGGGGGCTTCTGGGCAGAACACGAGGAATGCTGGTGGCGCGACTACACCTTCGAGGAGCTTGAGGCCTTGGTCGACGAGGCCCACGCGGTGGGCAAACGCGTGGCAGTTCACGCTCATACCCAGCCGGGGCTGAACAACGCTATCCGCGCCGAGGCCGACATGATTCACCACGGGGCCTTCATCGACGACGAAGCACTGCGGGGCATGGCTGAGGGCGACCTGTTCTTCGTGCCGACGCTCCGGGTGACGTCCGAGCGGAATATCGCGATCAAAGAGCGTGCGGGCTGTCCGTGGGAGGCACGCAAGATGGCTGAGGCACACGATATCCACCGCGAGGGCGTACGCAAGGCTCGCAGGATGGGGATCAGAATAGCGGTCGGCACCGATCTGCCAGGCACGCCGCCGTGGCAGGCTGGGGACACCGCAGTGGAACTGACAGAGCTAGTGGCTTGTGGGCTGTCGCCAATGGAAGCGCTGGTGGCGGCCACAAGGACGAGCGCCGAGGCCCTTGGGGTTGAGAGCGACTTGGGCACGATTGAGCCGGGCAAGGTGGCCGACTTGGTTATCGTGGCCGAGGACCCCCTGACCTCGCTGGAGGCGCTGACTGTGGAGAGCAACCTTGTGGTCGTGATGAAGGCCGGTGAGGTCGTCGTGCGCCGGGAACAGCCGTGGTGAGCCAGCGGCGTCTGTGACAGCATCGCGTGCTTCTGAGGAGGAAGAGAGCCGCGCGATGGGAAAGCCGTGCCGGTGACCGAAGGTCCAGAGGATGGGTGAGATCTTGACGCCAGGATGGGTTGGTTGGGTGATTGCTGCCGCACGCCAGCCAGGTCATTAGAGGTTCGCTCTCCTCCTTGAAGAGGAGAAACACCATGGAGGGCAATGCCGTCTCAGCCTGTGGATCGTCGGCGTTGCGCATCTTCCAGAACAATCAGGAGGTCCTAGACCATGCGAAAGGGTTTCACGTTGATTGAGCTCTTAGTAGTCATTGCGATCATCGCGATCCTGGCGGCGATTCTGTTCCCCGTCTTCGCCAGGGCTCGCGAGAAGGCGCGTCAGGCCTCTTGCCAGAGCAATCTCAAGCAGATTGGGCTGGCTAACACGATGTACATGAGTGACTACGACGGCCGTCATTCACACTGGACTCCTACCCTGAACGCCGGTTCGCCGGGGCGAGTGTACCAGAACCGTCGCTACTGGTATGAGGTACTTGTGCCGTACATGAAGAATGAGCAAATTTGGTTTGCCCCAGTGATCAGAACCAGCAGATCCTCGATGCGGCGTTGACGAATCCGTTGCTCGTGTCCTACGGCATGAACTGCGCGTACAACCCGACCTTGGGTGCACCGGGTCACGGTCCCTTCAACGACGGCAGCAACTTACGAGGATGGATCGACTCGGGCATCGAGTCGCCGGCGGAGACAATCATCTGTACAGACTCTGAAAACATCGGGGCCATGCCCTATGGATATAACGATCCGCCGTTCACGGGCAGCGGGACGTACAATGCCGACGCGGTACGGCTGGCCGCCCAGAGCCGGCACAACGGGACAGTCAATGCACTTTTCTTCGACGGGCACGTGAAGGCGATGAAGGCCGACAGCCAGGGCACCGAACTGCTGTCGATGTCCAAACTGTGGACCGTCTCGGGTGCCGACTAGCTCGGCTGTCTATAGAGGGACTGAAGGTAGGCGCCAGGGATGCCGCACTTTCCCTCGTGCGGCATTCTAACCCGATGTTGGAGCACTTGGTTGTGTTGCGGTTGGTGGCAGCAGGCCTTGGAGATTCTGGTTGCCTGGAGGCCTGTATTGTACATGTCATGTATGTGTCATCTCCCACTGGTTCTAGCTGGATCTCAGCTGGGGTTTTTGGTGTGGGCTGTGGCCCTCCCACCCGTTCCCGATAGCTTTCTCAAGGGACCCTACCTGCAGAACGTAACCCCGACGGGTGTGACCGTGATGTGGGAAACGGTCCAGGAAGAATGCGGCCGACTGGAGTACGGCTCGGGGCGTCAGTTCGACCGCGCTGTCAGCGGTGTGTCCGCTAGAATCCACGAATTGCGGATCCGCGGCCTCATGCCTAACCGCTGGTACCGCTACCGGGCCTGGGCAGACGGCAAGCCCGCTGAGGGCGTGTTCCACACCGCGCCTACCGATGCTCGCCCTTTCAGATTCGCTGTATGGGGTGACAACCAGGAATACCCCGTGAGACACGCCCGGGGATGTGAGCTGATGCGGCGTCACTGCCCGGATCTGGCGATTAGCGTGGGTGACGTTGTGACCGACGGTCGTAACTACGACCAGTGGGGCAAGCAGTTCTTCGAGCCCGCCCGGGAGCTGCTCCGCACGACGCCGGCCTACGTCGCGATGGGCAATCATCACCGTAACGCTCACTGGTTCTATGACTTCTTCTCCTTCCCGGCGCCGCGCCACGAGAACTACTACGCCTTCACCTATGGCGGCGCGCGCTTCGTCGTAATCGACTCGATCCAGGAGCTGTCGCCCGCGGGGCCTCAGTACTCATGGCTTGTCAGGGAGATGAAATCGCCGGCCTTCCAGCGTGCGACCTGGCGTTTTACTTTCTTTCACACACCGCCCTGGAGCGAGGGCTGGCCAGAATGGGCTGGCGATGAGGAGGTGCGCCGGTGGATCGTGCCACTGCATCAGCAATACGGAGTGACGGCGTCCTTCTCCGGCCACACGCATGACTACGAGCGCGGGTTCAGAGACGGCACCTGCTATATCGTCACCGGTGGCGGTGCCGGGAGCCTAGACCCGTGGGCGCGCGACTACCCGCACGTGACCGTCTATCACTCGACCTGGCACTTCTGCCTTGTGGATGTGGGGCTCAAGTCTCTGCGCCTTCGTGCCATCGACTACTCTGGCCGGTGCATCGACGACGTTACCCTGGGGCGATGAGGAGCATGGCGTAGTGCGAAAGGTACTCCGCTGGGCCTTTGTACCTTTCCTCGTCCTCGCGGGAATGCCTGCCGGAGCTCGGGCTGAAGAGATGGTCCTCGGCGTTTGCTGTCATCCCGGCTACGTGCGGTTGATGCCCCTTGACTGGGACGGCGTGTTTCGCTGGATCAAGGGCTGCGGGGCGCGCCTGTGCCGGGTTGATTGGGGCGTCGACTGGGCAGTTCAGGACGCTCTGCTGGCCGCGGCCGACAAAGCGGGCGTGGAGGTGCTGCCGGTGCTGTTCCCGCCGTCGCCTGCTGAGGACACCGAGCAGGCCTGGTATGAAACCTCGCGTCGGTACGGCAAGGAATGTGCCCGCCGCTATCGTGGGCACCTGCAGTTCTTCGAGCTGAGCAACGAGCGGGAGTGCCACTGCATGACCAAGTGGCCTGGGGGCGGCGACCGTGACGGCGCCACCATGGGCGACTACGACCAGGCCAAGTACGCGCCGATCCGTGGAATGCTGCGGGGACTGGCCGAGGGCGTACGTGAAGGCAATCACGAGGCTCTCCGCCTGATCGGCACGGCTGGGTGGTTGCACTTCGGCTTCATCGACCTGTTGGTGCGGGACGGCGTGCCCTTTGACGTGCTTGTCTGGCACTGGTACTCCGAGATGGGCGACATGACCGGATCTATCAAGTCGTACTCGGGTACCTATACAGTTCTCGACAAGCTTACCGGGTACGGCAAGCCGGTATGGGTGACGGAAGGCAACCTGCGCAACGGATGCCTGGGCGGCAATGAACAAGTGCAGGCCGAATACCTAGCCAGAACGATCAAGAGCCTTGCCGCCACAGGCAAGATCGGGGCGTATGTTGTCTACGAGCTTTTCGACGAGCCATACCTGCTGTCGGCTGGTGGTGAGGCCTTCTACGGGTTGGTCCACTGCGAGTGGGGCTTGAGCGAGGGCCGGGAGTTCCCAGGCGCGAGGGGCACTATCGGCGTGAGGGAGGTAGAGGGACGGCGCGCACTGGTCCTGGAGTGGGATTTCGCCGACGGCGGGCGGTATGTCAGCGCCAACTGGCTTCCTCGCACTCCGGTGGCCGCCGACGAGCTGCGGCTGACATTGTGCAGCGCAGTGGGACACCTGCCTCTCCTGCTGCGCTTCGTTGATGCTACGGGCGAGCATCTGCAGGCTCAGGTCGAAGTGGACCTCACCGGCGGGTGGCAGGAGTTAAGCTTCCCGATCCGTAGGCCTTGGGGCAACACCTGGGCGGGCAACAAGGACGGCGTAATTGATCAGCCCTTGCGTGGTGTGTGGATCGGGGTGCGCAAGAACGGCGTGGCACAGGGCGAGGTGGCTCTGTCGCGCGCTTCGCTCTGGCGCGAGGGAGTGCGAGCCTACGATTGGGACGCGGCGCTCAACGAGGTATTCGTCCCCAGGCAGGCTTGGGGACGCCTGAAGGAACTGACGAAGAGCCCCTGAGAGTCTTCAGAGGTCCGTGGGGTCTGAGCAGACCACAATGACTTCGTCTCCGGACAGTAACCTTGAGCTTGTCGAGGCTGGTGCGGAGCCATCACGTCTGGCCATAGTCGTCGGCCTTGGCGTGGTGGTGGCGGCGGCTCTGGCGTGGCTGACGCCCTACAACGATTACTACATTGGCGCAACCTACGTGGCCACCCACCACGTGCCTCTGGTCGCCAGCGTGCTGCTCGCTCTGGTCGCTGGTGCGCTCAATCCTCTGCTTGGGCAACTGCGACCGGGTCTGCGGCTGTCGCGTGGGGAACTTGCCGCCCTGTGGGTGACCCTGGCGACGCCCTCGGGCCTGGCTTCCTCCGCCCTGATGCGCTTTCTGGTGCCCGTGCTGCCTGCCCTACGCTACTACGCCACGCCTGAGAACCGCTTCCAGGACCTCTTGTGGCCGCACTACCCGGGCTGGTTTACGCTCACCGACGACGCCGCGATCCAGGCCTTCTACGATGGAGCCACCGGGCCTATGCTGCCTTACTGGCGTGCGTGGCTTACTCCGGCATTCACTTGGAGCGCCATCGCCCTGCTGGTATGGTGGGTGATGTTCGTGCTTGCCGGCCTCCTGCGTCGGCAGTGGTGCGACCACGAGCGCATGAGCTTCCCGCAGGTACAGCTTCCGCTAGAGATCGTGGGCAATCCGACTGCCCAATTGCCCTTCTTCCGGTCGCGGTTGATGTGGCTGGGGTTCGCCGCGCCGGTGGTTCTCTATGGCTTTACGGGCCTGCACGAGTTTTTTCCCACTGTACCCAAGCCCAGTTTCGTGTGGCCGAACTACTATGCCCACTCGCTCAGGTTCGACAGTCCGCCCTGGTCCAACATCCCACCGATCCTGCCCGCTGTCCTGCCCTCCATGGTGGCCTTCGGATACCTGGTGACCGCCGAGGTGTCCTTCAGTATCTGGGCAGGCTACATGTTGCTGAATGCCGAGAGCTTCCTACTGGCGGCTTCGGGGCTAGGCCTGCGTGTGGTGGCCTCAGGCACGGGGCAGCTGCAGTTCGCGAGCTACCAGGACATGGGAGCCTTCGTCGCTGTGGCCTTCATGATCCTGTACGTAGCCCGGCGCCATCTGGCCGACATCTGGCGGAGTACCCTAGGCTCGTCGCGCTCGGAAGGCCAGCTTGGTGCCACCCCTTCGCGCCGCGAAGGCCGCTCGGCCTACTCGGGACTACTGATTAGCGGTGCTCTGGCCTTCGCAGGTCTGGTCGCCATTCTGAGTGCAGCGGGATTATCTCTCCCTTTGGCCGTGGCTTTCCTGGGAATGTATTTCCTCATCTGTGTGGTTCTCGCGTGGGTCACGTCAAACACGGGCTTGCTGCTGGTGAGTTGTTCCTTCCGGCCGGAGGACTTCGTCTACTATCTCGGTGGCACGCGAGGTTTGGGGACGCGCAACCTGGCGGTGATGGCCCTGCCCTCGCGCGTCCTGACCTTTTACTACCGCGAGTACCTGATGCCCCATTTCCTCAATGGCCTGAAACTTGCGGACGAGACAGGGCTGGACCGGCGCAGCGCGTCTATCGCGATGTGGACCGGAGTGCTAGCCGTGCTGCCCGTGGCCTGGGCGGCTCACCTCTGGCTGGCCTACGCCAAGGGCGCCAATGCTCTACAGGCGCTCTCCTACCGAAGCTGGGCACCCGTGCCCTTCCGGGCGGCCGTGGCGGACATCCTCAACCCACGCAGCGCCGACCCTCAGGCCTACGTTTTCGTGGCCCTTGGGGCAGTGGCGACAGCCGCGGTGCTCGTCCTGCGCGCCAGGCTCACATGGTGGCCGCTGCACCCCGTCGGCCTAATCTTGGGGAGTATTTCGCAGGAGATATGGCTGTCGATGTTTGTGGCGTGGCTGTGCAAGGTGCTGCTGCTCCGCTACGGCGGCCCAGGAACCTACCGTGCTGGGCGGACTTTCTTCATGGGCTTAGCTCTGGGCGAGGCAGCGATAGCGACCGTGTGGATCGTCGTCGGACTGATGACACACGTAGGTGTACGCCTGCTGCCCTAGCCGGACGCGGGAGCGAACGTTGCCGAAGGGCCTCCCCATCTGGGCGTGCTCTCCCAGACATAAGTCAGCGCACACGCGTCAGGGGCAACAAAGAGTCGAGGCCTTGGTCGCCTCACGGGCGCTGTTGCCTTGGACGCACCTCAACGGAAAAGTGTCTCCACGGCCGTAACCTGCCCCTCAGCTGGCGGAGCGACTTTGATTTCCATTTCCACGTCGTCAACCCACACTGGCCCAGCGGTGTGGTAGACCCAAAGGCGTAGGGCCGGGTGTACCCACGGCGGGAAATGCCCCGCTGGCAGAACGATCTCGTACTGATGCCACTGACCGTCCGGAACCAGGTCCACCGCGATGTGCAGGAAGTCATAGTCGGCCCCGGCGTAGAAGTTGAGGTTGAGCTTTGCCCCTGGGGCTTCGGTCCGCGCCCAGAACCTGACGCGATGGTTTTCTTCTGGCCGCACGTCGACCTGCGCGGTGGAGACCAGGGAGTGGCCGCCCTGCGGTGCCTGCAGGACCACGGACTTCGTGCCTGAGTGCGCCACCTGGTCGTCGATTCTGGCGCCTGCTAGGTCCCAGCCCCTAGCTCCCTGCTCGAAGGACGGGTTGGGCACCCCGGCCTTTAGATCCTCCTCTGGCACAGGCACCTGGTCGCCAAGGCGGCCGTAAACATACAGCTTACCCGCCCCCAGTTCGATGGTGGGAGCATCCAGCGTCACGATAGCGTGGGCCGGCGGCACAGGCTTTGCAGTCGCGGCAAGCACCTGAAGTCCGTCTTTTCCCTGCCACACGGCCACCAGCGTGTCGGGCGCTATCCACTTTTCGCCGTGGCGCAGCGGGACTCTGATCGACAGGCCGGTTCTGCCCGGCATGCCCTCCACGGCCACTCGCACGTCCCAGGCCTGCGACCACCAGTCCCGTCTCTGCGTCCCAGTGATGTTGCTGCTACCCTCGCTGTCGAGCAGTCGCCACTCGACGTCCAGCAGGCCCTTCCGCCTTTCCTCGGCGGTTGCCTGGTAGCCGTCGTGCAGTAGCACCAGAGCGCCCGCGCCTAGCGTCTGGCCCTCAGGGCCCTTGGGCACCTTCGCGACCAATTCTAGACGGGCCGTATCCGCACGTCCCACCGTGCCTCGCTTACGCGGGTAGAAGCCTTGTCGCCAGACCTGCACCTGGGGGGTGGAGTTTATCACCACCAGCGACAGGCTGCTACGGAAGCCTGCCCGGCTCATCACAGTAGCGAAGGGAGGCACGTATGGCGCTTCGCGCCAGCCGCCGTGGACGGCATCCTTATCCGAAACGCAGCCGGTGAAGTTGGGATAGATCTTGTCCCAATCGCCTCGTTCCAGCGGGATGTCTAACACGGCCACTTCGTCTGCTTCGAGCTTGCCCTTGAGCGTCACTGTGCTCCATACGCGGAAGTAGGGCACGTAGGCCCAGAAGAAGTAAGCCTGCTGAAGCTTCAGATGCAGCCGGTCCTGGTTGATGCGCACAACCACACAGGTCGGTGTGGCCGAAGCGATATCGACTGTCGCCTTTGCCTGCCACTGATAGGCCTTGCGCTCTTGGGAGAGGAAGTCCTGCGCGTTAATGGCGGGCTTCAGTGGATTGAACCTTCCCCACCTCCCCCAGCTCGCGCCGAAGCTGTTCTGGGCTAGGTTCCGTCCGCCGCGCCAGCGCAACTCGGTCATCGTCCCGCCCTTGGCAGGGTCGAAGACGGCCGTGATCTCACTGTTGTGCACGCGCACACGGCCGTCTTCAAGTGTTTCTGCTGACAAGTCGGTGAGCGGCGCTGTGTCAGACTTGCACAAGAAGAAGGGCCCAGGGCCATCGCTGGGTAGAACTGCGGCGATGGTTCGCAGCGG
>JAKORR010000667.1 GCA_029777735.1 Armatimonadota bacterium
CTTGTAGCCCTTGCCCTTCTTGGTGACCACATGGAGCAGGACGGGACCCTTCAGCCTCTTGGCCTCGTTCAGCACCGATATCAGGTTCGGCAAACTGTGCCCGTCGATAGGCCCCAGGTAGGTAAAGCCCATCTCCTCGAAGAGCATGCCAGTGACAACCAGGTGCTTGAGGCCGTCGCGAACGCGGTCCAAGGCTTCGAGCATGGTGTCGCCCAGGGGCAGTCGGTGCACGGCACGGGCTACCTCGGCCCGCATTCGTTGCATCGCCGGCTCAACCAGGCCAGCTCGTAGGCGCGCCAGGTGGCCGCTCAAGGCGCCAACGTTGGCGCTAATGCTCATCTCATTGTCGTTGAGCACCACCAACAGGTCGGCGCCCAGAGCACCGGCCTGGTTTAGCCCCGCCAGCGCCAGGCCTCCGGTCAGCGCCCCGTCGCCAATGACAGCTACTACCTCCTCGTTCCCGCCCCGCAAGTCCCGAGCCTTGGCGAAACCCAGGGCCGCCGCGATGCTAGTGCTTCCATGGCCTGTGCCAAAGGCGTCATGAGGGCTTTCCGAGGGCGTCGGGAAGCCGCTGAGGCCCCCATACTGGCGTATCGAAGGGAAGTTGCGCCGCCGGCCCGTCAACAGCTTGTGCGTGTAGCTCTGGTGTCCAACGTCCCAGATGATACGGTCGCGAGGCGACTCGAAGACGTAATGTAGCGCGATGGTTAGCTCCACCACGCCCAGGTTGGCGGCCAGGTGACCGCCAGTCTCCGCCACCGTCGCAATTATGTGCTGACGGATCTCTTCAGCCAGCGTTTCTAGTTCACCAGGCGTAAGCTGGCGCAGGTCCTCCGGTGAGTTTATTCTCTCAAGAAGTGCCATGGCTGTTCAGGACAACTCCAGTTCACTCACTCGGCCCGGCAGGGGATCAGGCCCCATAAGCACCACCCCCCGGGGACACTGGTGGGCTTCTCCCGGCGGCAGGCCCCGATAGAGCGGTGGTGCAATCCGAGCGGATACCGCTAGAAATCGCCCAAAACGTCTTCCTCCGGTTTCTTTTCCTCGTTGTCCTCGGATACACCGAAGAGGGTCTGCGGGAGTTGATGGCCCGCAGCCTCAGCCTGAGCGGCGTACTCCTCAATCCGTGCTTCCGCTTCCCGTAGCTTGCGGGAGCAGAATTCCTTGAGCCGCATGGCCAGCTCGAACTTCTTTAGTCCCTCTTCCAGGCCTAACTCGCCGGCCTCAAGCTCCTCGACTATCGCTTCGAGGCGCTCCAGCGCGGTCTCAAAATCCATATCCTCCGGCAGATCTTGCTGCCGGTCCTCTTTCTTATCCGCCATAGACGCACCCCAGGGACCGAGAGGTCGATATCGGACAGGCGCCTACCCGACAGGCGTTCGACCAAACAACCCGGTCACTTTGCTATTGTCCCTGCAGCGGAAGGATTTCGTCAACCGCGAGGCGTTGGCCTGGGCGGGAAGGACACCGCTGGGCCTGGTCGGCATCGTCGGGACGCGATTCCCGGGCGGGCGGGTCCTTGGCCGAGGGTTCGGGTGGTGCCTCGGGCGATAACTCCGCTGGTTCTTCGCCTGAGGTTTGGGTTGTCAGGGCCCGCAGTTCGCCACGCGCCAGCAGGATGCGCAACTCATCGTCGGGCTGGACCTGCCCGGCGGAGCGCACGACCGTCTCTGTGGGCAAGCGAAACGTTAGGGAATACCCGCGCTCCAAGACGGCGCGGGGGTTGAGGGCGTCGAGTTGTCCGGCCAGACGGTTCAGGCGCCATTGGCACAGGTCACGGCGGTGCTGGGTCGCGGCACGCGCGCGGGAAGTTAGCTCCTTGACGAGCTGCGCTCGGGCTGCCAGGGCCCGGCGGGGATGGTTGGCCCTTAGCTCGGCGGCGGCCAGGGAGAGGCGCTGCCGGGCCCGGTTTAAGAGCCGCAACAAGCCGAACTGCAGACGCATCTCGGTGGTGGCCAGCCGCTCCCGACGGCGCCGCAGCACCTGCGCAGGTCGCTGCGCCTCCAAGCGTGTAGAGGCTAGCCGCAAGCGGAGGGAGCAGCCTTCGAGGATACGGCTTGCGGCCCGGGAGGCGCGGTCGCCAGCGTCGTCGGCGCGGAGGAACCACTGTTCGAGGATTGACGCTGGGCGGCGCAAGGGTGTGCGGGCGGTCAGGCGCACTAAGGCCGACTGGAACCGCTGTAGGTTCCTGTGGCTCGCCGAAAGGGCTCGACGGCCCAGTCCGAGGATGTACTGGAGCAGTTCCGCGCTGTCAGGCACCGCAAGCTCGGCGGCCGCTGAGGGCGTGGGGGCGCGAACATCGGCCACCAGGTCGGCTATGGTGACGTCCGTCTCGTGACCGACGGCGCTCACCACTGGCTTGGGCGAGGCGAAGATCGCCCGCGCTACGCCCTCGTCGTTGAAGGCCCACAGGTCTTCCAGGCTCCCGCCGCCTCGCCCTACTATGATCACGTCCACGTCGGGCAGGTCACCCGCTAGGTGAAGGGAGCGGATTAGGCTGGCAGGTGCGGCCTCGCCTTGAACTACTGTCGGGACGATGACGACGCGCGCCAGCGGGAAGCGGCGCGCGAGGATCGTCGTGAGGTCGTGCACGGCCGCTCCGGTGGGCGACGTCACAAGCGCAATCCCGCGCGGAAAGCGAGGCAGCGGCCGCTTGCGCTCCGGCCTGAAGAGGCCCTCGGCCTCGAGCTTGGCACGGAGCCGCTCGAAAGCCGCGTGCAGGGCGCCCACGCCGTCAGGGCGCAGAAACAGCACGATGAGCTGGTAGCGTCCCTGCTTCTCGTAGACGCTGACGTGGCCGCCCGCGACCACCTGCATACCGTTTTCGACCTGCAGGCTAAGCCTGCCCACAACGCCGCGGAAGCACACACAGTCGAGGGCCGCGTCTTCATCCTTGAGGGTGAAGTAAAGATGGCCTGAACGGTGCCGTTTGACGTTTGACACCTCGCCTCGGACGATGATGTCCTGCAGCACCTCGTCACGCTCGAACAGGCGCTTGATATAGGCCGTCAGCTCGCGGACACTCAGGACTGAAGGCAGTAGCTCGTCGCTCATGATGCGCCACCAGAATGCCTCAAGGACGGCACTCGCGCAACCCGGGAGGGCGGAGGCCTGTGGATTCGCGGGAGGCGCTTGGCCCTGCGGCCCCAGGGCGTTATCATGATTCCCGGTTTTCGGTAGCCGCAGGGCGGTTTGTGGGAGGCGGCGAGTGTTGTAGTCGTATCTCGTACAGGACCACAGGCGGTCCAGTTCCACCGACGCAAGCTGGCGTCCCGTAGGGCGTGGGCGGCTTGAGGGTCGTGCCCGGCTCCAGGGTCCGGCGCGAACCGTAGGGCCTGTCGCCGAGCAAGCAAGCCGACAGCTGGGAGGGTGATCCTGTGACGCGACGACTGGATCTGCCAGTTCTTGCCGCGATCCTGCTCGTAGCAGCTGTCTTCGCCCACACGCGTTGCCCCGAAGGGTCTTTCGACGTGTGGTGGCATTTGGCCACGGGGCGCTGGATCGTGGAGCACGGCGCCGTTCCCACGGCCGATCCCTTCTCGTATACGCGCCAGGGAGCACCCTGGATTGCCCACGAATGGGGCATCGACCTGGTGCTTTACGGCTTGTACAAGCAGTGGGGCCTCTATGGGCTGGCCATCTACCGCCAAGTCGTGGTGTCCGCCTCGGCGCTGCTCCTCTACCTGCTGTGTACGGGTGCCGGGGCCCATCCGCTGGTGGCCTACGGGTGCGGGCTGCTGCTGATCCAGTTCATCGGACCGACCCTCAACGCACGACCTCAGCTCCTCTTGCCCCTGCTGTTCCTGATTTCGCTGCACTGCCTGATAGCGCATCGGCGGGGCCGACGGGCGGCGATCTGGGGCGTGCCGGTGCTGGCGGCCGTCTGGGCCAACGTCCACGGCGGTTTCCTGGTGCTGTACTTCGTGCTCGCCTTCTACGCCCTCGACAGGCTGTTCAGCGGTAGCCCGACAGAGGCGGCCACGCCCTGGCGACGCTTCCTGGGGCGGCTGAACTGGAAGGCCTTCGGCACGGTGGCGGCCGTCAGCCTGGTGGCCTTGGCGGCGACGATGCTCAACCCCAGGGGCTTGACGGGCGCCCTGTACCCCTTCGAATACTTTGTGGGCGAGACCAAGCAGTACACGAATGTCATTGTCGAGTACGCGTCGCCCAATTTCAGCCAGCGGTACATGGCCATCCCAGGGCTCGCCCTTCTTGGGTTTGTGGCCCTCCTGTTGGTTTCGCGTCAGCCCACCACACTCTTCGACGGCTTGCTGCTGTTGTTCTTTACCTACAGTTTTCTGCGCTGGCAGCGCATGGTCGGCATCTACGGTGTGGTGCTTCTCTACGCCTTCGCGCAGCACGCGACAGGCCACTTCGGCTGGCGCTACCGGCCCAACCCAGGACTTACAAAGCCCCTTTTCGTATGGTCGATCCTGGCGGTCGGAGTGTTGCTCTTCGTGGCGGGCGTGCCTTGGCTGGTGCCGCCGCAGCGGATGGTCGATATGGGTCGATACCCGGCCAAGGCAATCGAGATTGCCCGACTGAACAACGTGCGCGGCAATCTGTTCAACACCTATCACTACGGCGGCTACATCCTGTGGCAGTATTACCCGCGGCCTGTGGTGTTCATCGACGGCCGGGCCGACGTGTACGGCTGGCAGCTCTTCCAGGACTACCAGGCCATCAGCGAGGCTGGAGAAGGCTGGAAGCGGCTCCTGGATCGTTACAGTATCGCCTGGGTCGTGGTTGAGCGCGAGCGTGCGCTGGCCAAGGTGCTGCGCGAGATGCCGGACTGGCACCTGCTGTACGGCGACCGGAAGAGTGTTCTGTTCGTCCGCGACGGCCCGTCCAACGCCGAGGTGATAGGGCGATGGAAGGCCAGGCGGCTGCGCCTGCCCAGGGACGTGCTGCTGCCCGACGGAGCAATGGCAGGAGCCGCGGACGCTGTGCCCTGAGAGGCCGGTAGGTCTGCGGCCAGCCCGGTTGCGGGCGTGCCGGCAGGCCCGCGTTCGGTGGGTGAGCGCGTGCAAGCCGCTCAAAGGACTTCCTCCCGGAAGAGATACCACCGGCGCTTGCAGATGCCGTCGCGGGCGCACTCCTCCTCGCCTGGTGGGCAATGGTGCTCCTCACCGCGGCCGAAGCGATTCACCTCGGCAGCGTAGACCGCCAGGATCTGGCTGTGGCTCAGGCCGCGTGGGTGCTGGGCACGCCACAGGGCCAGCTTGTGCTGCACATTGCGGATCATCCCCACGACTTTAGCGCGGGAGACGCCGATTTCCTCGGCCACAGCTTGGGCGCGGCGCACCCGTAGCCACAGGAACAGGGACTGCCGCTCGAGGTCAGTGCAGCCGGCGGCGCGCATCTCCTCGCCTAACTCGTAGGGGTCCAGTGCCAGTTCCAGGACCGGCACCTCCTCGGTGGAGCCAGAGAGGGTCCTATGCCGGGCCCGCGGGCTACGGGAGTCGTTCGGAAGGGCACGCGCGTAAGGGCGCTGTGGGGTGGGGCCGCACGAGCTCTGTTCTCGGTGGACGTCCTGGGGGCGGCTCATTGGGCCTGCCTCCCAAGTCGGGGCTTAGCCGCAGGGTTGGGCCGTCGGGCTTCCAGAGGAGCGTTGCGCTGAGCAGGGCAAGGGCTCCCGCAGTGCCTCCTCATCCACTCGCGGAACAACCGGGTCTCGCGGCAGCAGGGGCCGAGCAGGCGCACCAAGGCGAGCAAGTCTCGGTGGCGCAGCAACTTGAGGGCCAGCTTTTCGTCGGGCCTGTCAGCCATGGAACCGCACCTCGCTTGTTGAAGGTGCGGTCAATCTACGGGTTTAGTGTGGGCAGTGTCCTAGCAGCAGTGGGCAGGAAGTGGGCTTTTAGTGGGAAGCAACTGGGCATGTTGTTGCGGCTGGGCCCGGTGGTAGGCGGGAGACAGGAGAGGGGACAGCCCCAGGGAAGGGATGATCCTGTCAGCGCTTCTGATCACCGTCACCAACGAGGAGAGAAGTGGGTGAACTTCCGCTGGGCTCTGCTCGGGTGTGGCGACCACGCTAAGGATCACGCTGCTACCCGACCTCAGCGTCCAGCGTCGGCCCGGTGCGGAGACTTCGATGAGCTGGTGCGAAGGTGCCTCTCGCTGTTCACCGTCGCTTCGTAAGCAGTCCGATTTTGCTCGCGCTGATGGGGCGAAAGCCCAGCTTGAAGGCCGGGGAGTCGGGGCGCAGGGCGTAGTTGTCGTGCGCTGGGTCCACGAACAGCGGGTCCGCGATCACCGAGTGGACATCGAAACCCTTCTTTTGCCATTCATCGAAGTTTGTAGCGCCCGCCCCACGGACCACCAAGGGTCCACCCCCGGCGCAGTAGTACAGGTTGTAGTCGGCCGTGAGTGCCTCTTGGGTCAGGGCGCCGGCGGCGATCAGTGCTGCCTTGGGGTCTGTGTAGTAGACGATGTTCCTGTTCACACGGGCGCCCGTGATGTTGTTCTGGAAGTTAGCGATGTAGAGCTGGCTCGTGGCGCCTTCGACGAGGATGTTGTTCTCCACGACGTTGTCCTTGCCGCCCTGGAGCATTACGCCGCCGTTGTGATTTCTGTAGACGATATTGTCGGTGACGGTGTAGCCCCCGGCGTAGGAGTCCAAGTAGATGCCCCACGAGAGGAAGGTGGGCACACCGCTGGTGGAGGAGTACCCGATGACGTCGCCCACGATGTTGTGGCTGATGACACTGTGGCTGCGGAACTCCTTGTCGTGCTGGGTCACCTCGATGCCGCCGGTGTCGTAGGTCTCAGTGTTGAGGTCATACATTTGGTTGTACTCGATCCTGTTGCGCGAGCCAGGGTTTTTCAGACTGATACCGTAGCGCGACATGGTGTGGATGAGGTTGTGGGAGACGACGTTATCGCTGGCGCCAGGCCCCTGGAGAATCACGCCGCCGATGTGCTTGTAGACCAGGCCGCAGTGGTGGATATAGTTATCGGAGATGGTGTTGCCTGCCGAGTCCAGGATCAGGACGCCGCCCTCGGCACTCTGGGCGATGTCGCAGGTGACGACGGAGTTGCGTTCGCCGCCCTTGATGCACACAGCATACTTGCCGGTGTTGAGGAACCGGCAGCGCTCGATGCGGCAGTCGGTGGCGCCTTCGAGGTACACGGCGCCGTCCTTGCCCATGCCGTAGCCCACACAACCGTCGTCGGGCGAGTAGTCCGTGTTCTTGATGACCAGGCCGGAGAGGCGTAGGTGACTGACGCTGCCCTTGCCCTCGGCGTCTGGGGTAAACTGGAAGAGACGGCCCACGGCGGGGGCAATAACCTCGCTCTCAGGGCTCAGGGGTTTGCTGGGCCACAGCCGCAGGACGCCCGTGCTCGGGTCCAGATACCACTCACCGGGGCTGTCAAGCAGCTCGGGCACGTTCTCGACAAAGAACCGGTCGCCCGTCCGCAGCAGGGCGACACACTCCGGGCCGCTGACCGTGACGGTACCGGTTGCCTCATCCACCGACGCCAGCCGTACGATTTCCTTGAAGGCCCGACAGCAGTCCGAGGGAAAGATGTGAATCTCCGGGTCGGGCAACTTGGCCCAGTCGGCCTTTACTACGCCGGGCTTGACGGAGAAGCGGGTTTTGTGCCCGCCGCCGACTGAGACTGTGAGTTGTGGGCCATTGTAGGCCACGAAGTCCTCGGCCTGGATGAGGAGAAGGTGCTTGCCCGGGGCGGGGTTCTTGAGTTCCTCTCCCTCGGGCACCCATTGGGCATCGTCCGAGAGGGCAAAGGCCTCGAGGTCCAGCCCGCCGCCCTTGAGGTTTTGCCAGCGCAGCCTGTGCTTTCCGGCCTTCAGGTTGAGGGTGGCGGAGTGAGACCAGCGGAAGATGGACCAGCCACCGGTGTCGGGCAGTGCCATCAGCGGCACGAGCTCACCTCCGTCCACGCTGATGGCCGTGCGCCCCGCCATGTCGGTGTTGCCGTGGGGCTGGTTTAGAGCTCCGTAGTACACCCAGAACCGGTACTCGCCGTCGGCGGGAACGTTGATCTCGTAGTCCATCCAATCGCCGACGTTGTGGATGCAACCCACCACCTGTCCGAATCCGCTTTTCTGACGCTCGACGTAATGGAAGCCCTTGCGGTAGGGATCGGAGGGATCGAAGTTCGGGTCGCGCGCTCGAATCTGGCGCTGGTCGTCCACGAAGAGCTGGCGGAAGTACCACTGGCCCGCTTTGGCTTCCGGGAGGAAGGCAGCCAAGACCTGTCCCTTCTCGGGCTTGAGGTTCGTGATTTTCCTACCGCCGCAGAGCACCGGCGTCTCGCCCGGGTAGGCGACGTAGGATAGGGGGCACTGCTCCGTGCCCGAGTCCTGGGGGGTGAAGGCAATCGTCTGGTCGATGTAGTAGGTACCTCCACGCAACTGTACCGTAACTGGGCGCGATAACCCTCTGCGGGCCTTCAGGTCTCTGATCGCGTCGCGGGCGCGGGTGAGGGTGGCGAAGGGGCCGTCGGTGCGTGCGGGGTTGGGCTCGGCGAGGCGGCCGGACCACTGGTCGTTGCCGTTGGGGGCCACATAGTACACCATCGCGCTCTCGGCTGCGAAACTGGTAGCGCCGCAGAGGCCGAGGGCAACAGTCGCCACCAGGCCTCTCAAAGTGTGTCGTTGAGACAAACTATTCCCTCCTTTTCCCCGGCGGACTGCCGAGCAGGTTAAGACTCAGCAAGGACCGCTGTCTGAGATAGCCATGATAGCACCCCTTAGCCCAGTGTCCAAGGAAAGGGGACTGTGGAGCAACCACGTCGTGCTGGGGTTGGCACGTCAGCTATTGGAATTCACACACAGGGGTCTGAGAGGCCCAGAGAGTTCGCCCAGGACGGCTGCGAACAGCGGGCCCATTTTCCAGGCACAGCCCTCTCCCCCTCTTTCCGCGTACACTAGGCCTGTGTGCCGGTGGGACCTTGCCCGGGTCTAAGGGTCCAGGTGTCGGTGGGCCCACGGTGCAAGGGCACAGAGGAGTGTTTCTGTTTTGGCACTTGAGACCAGCATGGGTGCTCAGGCTAAGTGGAGGCACAAGGAGCGAGGGGGCCGCTGTCGAAGCATACTTCCTGCACAGAGGCCCTAGCAGGAGAGATTTCGCAGATATGACATACGGAAGGCTTCTTTTCGCAGCGACGCTGATTCTGCATGCTCTGAGTGTTGTCGCCCAGGAGGCGCCCAAAGTGCCGCAGACCAACCTGGTATCCTTCTTCGAGAAGTGCAAGGCGGGTGGCTCTGTCACAGTGGCCTACATTGGCGGGTCCATCACGGCCCAGAACGGCTGGCGTCCTTTCACGACCAAGTGGCTCCAGGAGCAGTTCAAGGACGTGGAGATCAAGGAAGTCAACGCGGCGATCGGCGGTACCGGCTCCATGCTGGGAGTTTTCAGGCTGCAGAAGCACGTGCTGCAATATGATCCCGACCTGCTGTTCGTGGAGTTCGCGGTCAATGACGCGGGGATGCCCGATGATTCGGTGCTTGCCACCATGGAGGGCATAGTGCGCCAGGCCTGGGGACGCGAGAAGAAGCC
>JAKORR010000064.1 GCA_029777735.1 Armatimonadota bacterium
CTCTCCGGGATTGGCTCTGCCCCAGACCGGGATCTTCATTCCCTGCTGGAGCACCATGTTGTCTGAGAACAGGCCAGAGAGCCTGACATCAGCAGACGTATCCACAACAAGGACCGTAAGCAGAATCACGGAGAAAACCATTACGTGCATCCTGGGATGCGGCATTGCTTCGGGCCTCCTAGCTAAGGGCTCAGAAAAGTATTGACGGACCTGTGGCGTTTGGCAGGCACTGCCACCGGGTTGCTTGTTCCGGCATGCCGGGATTTTAAGCCTGAAACACTCGCAGTAGTTATTGACAGACGCAGAGGGGCGCCAGTACTCCATGAGTGCGGTGCTTCGGCGCAGGGACGCTCGGACCTCCCTGGTACTTTGGTACTTTCCGGTGGAAAGGAACACTGTCCTATCTCTGGTGCGCCCTGTGCTTAACGCTGCTTGAGCCGCACGACACACAAGGAGGGCCTGACGCCGCGAAGGAACGCTCCTGGCCGATCAGCAGGCGGTGGGGACGCATGGTGGCCGCATCGAAGGGCTGCTCGTTGTTCGAGTCAGCGTCAGAGCCTGTGACAACGCCTGTCTCAGCCTCGGGCTGGAAGCGAAGCCCTCCAAGCATACGGCGCACGTCACCTTGTGAAGCTGGGAGCAACACGAGGTTGAGGTTGGTCCCGTCTTCGCACCGGAAGGCGTAGATTGTGACCATCTTGCCGCCCAACGCTTGCACGAAGGTTCCTCGCGCGTGTTTCGCGAAGCTCCCGAAGACGTAATAGGCTGATGCTGGCTGCCGTCAGGTCCGCGTAACCCACCTACCGCTCGTGGTTTTGCCAGGACTGTCAGCGGCCAGTAACCTAGACCCACGCGGGCAAACTCACCGAACCTCTTGCCCACGGCGACGGCGTGGCCAAGGGTGCTGCAAAGCTTCGCTCTGGTGTTCCACTCCATGAGGGCCAGAGGAACCTCTGGGCGTGACGGCCATTGTTTCTCTCCCTACTCGGGCAGCGCAGCCTCCGTCTCCCCTACATCTCCATGATACGGCGTATTGCCTGGGCCGTGGCTCCAAGTGGCGCCGTGCCCGGGTCTACCTCGGAGATCAGTGCGTCATCATAGCCCAGTTTGCGCAACTCAGCCATGACAGCGGGGAAGTTCACGTCGCCCTCCAGTAGCGGCTTCCACTCGAAGCCCGCGCGCTTGAAGTCCTTGAAATGGACCTTCATCAGGTGGCGCCCAACGATGCGCGCCCACTGCTCGGCGTAGCCAAAGATCGTCATGTTGCCCGTGTCGAAGAAGAAACCCACTCTTGGCGACCCTACCTCGTCACAGAAGCGAGCGAACTCCATCGGGCTAAGAAGGAACTTGTTCCACACGTACTCGATGGCCAAGTTCACACCCGCGGCTTCGGCATGCGGCGCGAGGGCCTGCATGCCCTGCAGCGCGCGGTAGTAGGCCTCGTCGTAGGCCACTTCCTCAGTGACGCCTCCGGGCACCACCAGCAGATTGTCGACTCCTAGCGCCACCACGGCGTCGATGGCCCGCTTGAAGGTGTCCACCGACTGTGCACGGATTTCCGGACACGGGTGCGTCAGGTTGGGTCGTTTCTCGCGAAGGCCGGGACAGACCGACGCCAGGTACATACCCTCGCCGCGCGCGTAGTCGCTCAGCCTACGCAGCTCGGCCTCAGGCGTCTCCAGCGACAGCTCCCCTGTATCGCGCAGTACCAGCTCCAGCGCCTCATAGCCTGCGGCCTTGGTCTCACGGACTATATCTGCAAGGGACCAATCGCCAGGCAGTACCAGACAGCTAATGCCGACTTGCATTGCCTCTCCTCCTGGATGACGAGAATCGCGGTTGATATTCCTCGTAGCGTAGGCGAGACCTTTGTTTGTTCGTTGGCGCCGCGACCATGTGCCTCGACACCCGCACGGCCCGGTAAAATTCAGGAGTGTACAGTTCCTGCAGGATAAACTCGATCAGATGACTGGGGCGGCCAGTGGCCGTTGTTGCCGCGCAGGAACGAGTGCGCGCAGGTGGTGGGGTTCCCGCGGAAGTGGGCCAAGATTCTGCCCTGGAACCTAGCTGGGCGTCGGCTACCCTGTATTTCCTGCCCTGGGCCATCACGACGGCTTCTTCGCGGCGAAAGATTCATCCTGCGGAAACCGAATATTTCCCAGTCTTTACAGGATTGACGGCCCCGCGCACTGCAGCATAGAATCTCATTCCCAGAGGGCTTCACCAATGACAACATTCATAACAATACGCCTCACGTGCCCGGTCTGCGCGACGGTTTTCACCAGTCAAGCCATTGGGTCCAGCAGCCACAGCGGCCAGGACAGTGACTTCCGGCCCCACAGCCTTGGACTGGACCCCTTGCCGCACTACGTGCATGTCTGTCCCCACTGCTGCTTCGCGGCCTTCGAAGGCGACTTCGGCAGTGCGGAGCCCTCGGTGCGGCGTGCAGTGCTCTCTGGGGCTATCGACGCTGATCGGATTATAGGTGCTGAACCGCGCGGTGCCCTCAAGGGCTCTTCGAGGTACCTGCTGGCGGCTCGTTGCTACGAAAACGACAGCCGTACCACCACCCTGCGCCAAGCTGACCTCTATCTTCGCGCCTCCTGGTGCGCCCGCCAAGAGGGCAGGAGCGAGCGCGAGCGTGAAGCCCAGACCGAGGCCGTACTTTACTTCGAGAAGGCCCTAGAGGAAGGCGAGGTGGAGGATGGGCAGCTCCAGGTCATCCTATATCTGATTGGTGAGCTCTACCGGCGTCTTGGCTTCTTTGAGATGGCGATCGAGTACTTGAACCGGTCCTCAGCAGTTCAGACAAAGGACTCCGACCCGCGGATGGAGGCACTAATCGGCCGGCAACGTGAGGCGGCGCTTCAAGGCCGCACTGAGAATATGACGATTAGCTAAGGCAGCCGCGCCCTTATGGTCCGCGCGCGTGTGATGCTCTTAGCCCTTCCCCCACCGCGGTTGCCTCCATGTCGCTATCCCTCGGAGGATACTGCCTGCCCTTGCGGAAGAGCCCCTCTGTAGTCCCAAGGCGATGTTTGAGGGAGAGTGATGCCGGTGCCGAGGGGATGTGCTCCAGGGAACCTGCGTGTAGGTGTAATCGGCTGTGGCTGGCAGGGACGCAGTCACGCCCGGGCCTACGCCGCGCTTGCGAACGCGACGCCGGCCGTGGTCTGCGACCTGGACGCGGATAAGGCCGCTGCTGTAGCTCAGGAAGTGGGTGCGGAGTCAGTGACTGACTACCGCGACCTGCTGGCACGGGACGACATAGATGCCGTCAGCGTAGTCCTGCCCGACCATCTGCACCGCGAGGCCTGCGAGGCGGCCTTTGCCGCGGGCAAGCACGTGTTGCTTGAAAAACCCATGGCGACAACAGTGGCGGACGCCGAAGCGATTGTAGCGGCCCGCGACCGGGCGGACCGGAAGCTCATGGTCAACTGGTCGAACCGCTGGCAACTACCCTTTGCACAGATAAAAGCTTCACTCGACAACGGCGAGCTGGGAGAACCCTTGTACTGCTACGCGCGACTGAACAACACACTCTTTGTGCCCATGACCATGCTGTCCTGGGCGGCCAACACGTGTCTACCCTTCTGGCTCATCTGCCATCGTTATGACATCGCGCGCTGGTACTTTGGCTCAGAGGCCAAACGTGTGCACGCCGTGGCCCGCTCGCGGGTACTTAGGTCCTTAGGTATCGACACGCCGGACTTTTATCAAGCCACAGTCGAGTTCGAGAATGGGTGTGTGGGCAACTTCGAGTCTTGCTGGATCCTACCCGAATCGATGCCTGCCATCGTGGACAGCAAGTTCGAGCTGGTCTGCACCAAGGGCTTCGCCGGCTTCGACCCGGCGCTGCCGGTGACGGCGATCGGGACAGACGACAACTACGAGCACAAGAGCGTTCTCGCCGGGGACGTGCACGGTGAGCCGCGCGGTTTTGTCGTGGATGCTATCGGGCACTTCGTGGACTGCGTACTCCGAGACGAGGAGCCGATGATAACGGGCGAAGACGGCCTCGCCATTACCCGCGCCCTCGCTGCAATGGTCGAATCTGCCGAACAGGGAGAGATAGTGGACCTATGAGCCACCCGGACGATGCCCTCCTTCACCAGAAGGCTCGGGAGCTGTTGGATGCGGTGCTTATCACGCACGCTCCGGGTGGTCGCGAGCAGGAGATGGACCGCGTCTGCCTGCCGCTGCTCAAAGCCCTAGCTGAGCGGGTGTGGCGCGACCGACAGGGCAACATCATAGCGCAGGTTGCCGACGGTGACGGCCCAAGCCTGGGCGTTTTCGCCCACCGGGACGAAATTGCCGCCATGGTTTCCAGAATCCACGAGGACGGTAAGATGGAGCTGGAGCCGCTGGGCGGGTCTTGTCCGTGGGCCTTCGGTGAGGGCCCCTGGGAGGTTCTGGGGCACGAGCCTGTAGCGGGCGTACTGGGCGTGGGCAGTGCGCATGTAAGCCACCTTTCGGAAAACATCAACGCCCTGAAGACGAGCCGGGCGCTCACCTGGTCCGACGTGCGACTGGACTGCAAGCTCAAGCCCGAGGAACTGGCGGAGCGTGGTGTGACGGTGGGATCGCCGGCGTGCGTGGCCCGCTCGCGCAAGCAGCCCCTGTACATGGGGGATTTCGTGGGCGGTTACGCGCTGGACGACAAGGCGGGTGTGGTGGCGCTGCTGCTGGCGGCGGAGCTGCTTCGCGAAGGGCCAACGCCTCAGGGGAAGGTCTATCTGGTGCTGACGGGGATCGAGGAAGTTGGGGCTATGGGAGCGCTGCAGGTGCCCTTCCAGGTACCGCTGGACGCCGTACTGGCCGTGGAGACTTTCCCTATAGCCCCAGAGTACCCCGTGGAGATTGGACCAACGCCGGTGGTGGTCTACAAGGATAGCGTCGCTTTGTATAGCCCTCGCTTGAGCCATGCGCTGGCGGAAGCTACCAAGCGCGCGGTGGGGTCTGTGCAGCGATCAGTCGCCCGAAGTTTTGGCACGGACGCCGGGTCGCTGCTCAAGACCGGCTTGGTGCCTTACGCGGCCGTCTTGGGCTTCCCAACCGAATACACTCATGGATTCGAGGTTGCGCACGTTGGGGGTGTCGTCAACTGTGCTCGCGCAACGGCCGAGTTCGCGCGGACCTTCATGGAGGCTTTTTCATGAGAACTGATCCAATCCCGGGCTGCGCAGTGATTGGTGTGGGGGCCATGGGCAGCAAGCACGCCCGCGTCTGGGCGGAGCTGCCCTCGACCAGGCTCATGGCGGTGTACGATGTGGACCCCAAGCGCGCGGTGCAGGTCGCCGAGGAGTTAGGGTGTGATGTAGCCGGATCGTTGGAGGAGGTCGTGAAGCGCGGGGACGTCGACATCGTCAGTGTCTGCACGCCTGACACCTTACACGTTGAGCCCTGTGTGGCAGCGGCGCGAGCGGGTAAGCACGTGCTAGTCGAGAAGCCGCTGGCGACAACAGTGGCGGATGCGGACGCCATTATCGGGGCCGCGGCAGAGGCAGGCGTGCGGCTAATGGTTGGGCATATTCTGCGCTTCGACGCGCGATACGTGGGTGCGCGCGAGCAGGTGGCACAGGGGGCCCTGGGCGAACTGGTATATGCCTTCGCACGGCGGTACAACGTGCTGAGCAGTGGGCGACACGCGGCGGCCTACACGACGGTTATGAACTTCCTGGGCGTGCACGACATCGACGCCCTGCAGTGGGTGACAGGGGCGCGGATCACGCAGGTGTTCGGGGTGGCGGCTCGCAAGCTGCTGGCCGACCGAAACGCCGATGACGCAATCACGGCCGTGCTCAAGTTCGACAACGAGGCTTGCGGCTGCCTGGAATCACTGTGGTGCAACCCGGACAGCCTCGTGAGCGCGCTGGACGCACGCCTGGAGCTGGTCGGGACGGCGGGACGTGTGGCGGTGAACGCTGGGCACTGGGACTTGCAGGTAAGCGGAGCCGAGGCCACTCACGGGACGGATGTAGTCTATGGGCCGCTCATGCACGGTGAGATAGGGGGCGCCCTGCGCGCGCAACTGGAGCACTTTGCCCGATGCGTGGTGAGAGGCTGCGAGCAAGTTGTGGACAATGAGGGCGCTCGGCAGGCTGTGGCTGTGGCTGAAGCCATCCACCACTCGCTGGAACTTGGCAGACCTGTAGACGTGGAGTAGCTTAGGGCCGCCGGTGGGGGAGGAGACACGTGACTGACTGCCGCTAAGGCCCGGGGCGGCCCAGGACTAGAGCACCGAGTGTCACCCTACCGCTGCACTAGGAGATGAGCGATGGCTTACCGGACCTTGATTTGGGTTTGGGCAGTGCTGGCCTTACCGGCCTTGTCGTTGGGGCAGACCGACCGGCCTTCCTGCTGGCTCGTGGTGGGTGACCAGGGGCGTGCCGCCGCCATAGCGAAGTTCGGCGCGGAGGCCTTGACCGAGGCTGGGTTCGACGTGGCTTCGCGGAACTCGGGGCGCGCGCCAAGCGCTATAGTGGTCTTCCCTCGCGCCGTGAGAGACGAAGCCGAGATGGGTGTCTTACACCAGATGGTCGAGGAGGGCGCGGGGCTGGTTGTGGTCTACAGTATGACGCCGGAACTGAGAGACGCCACCCAGGAACTCCTTGCACCGTGGCATGCCTCCCTAGTGCCCTCGTCTCCCGACTCCGGCAAGCTCAAGATTTTGGCCCACGAGATCACGAGGGGGCTGGACAAGCTGTTCGTGTGGCGCGTGCCGGGCACGCTCACCGGCGTCGAGCCGATACTGAAGCAGGGTTCCAACGTCATCGGAGGCGTCTCCACGCGCGGAGGCAAGCGCCTGGTGATTGTGCCCTTGGACGCCATCGTGCCAGGTCAGTCGGCAGACACGATACCACCGCCGAATCTTCAGCTCCTCGTCCAGGCGGTGAGTTGGGCTGCTCGGAATGCTGCGCCGGAGAAGACTGTCGTGGCGCCAGAGAACCGGCCACCTCTACCCGTAACGCCAGCGATTCCAAGGACCGCGCCAGTAGACCGCGGCGAGTACCGGCGGCTGGCCTACACTGACATGGGCGCAGAGGACGAAAACTGGCCTGCAATCCGCGAGGCCGTGGAGAACTTGCTCAAGGACGCTAATCTTGAGCCTAAGGACGTGCAGGGTCGCCAGCCGCGTGCCCACGCCGACAAGGATAGGCCCAAGGAGGCCGTTGATCCGCGTGATGCACCGCTGGTACGGGCCCTGAAGGACTCTCCGGCGCTAGTAGTGCTTGGGTCCTGGCGCGAGTTCGCGGACGTGGAAACGGTTGCTCTGAGCGCCTATGTGCGGGCGGGCGGTGCACTATTAGTGCTGCCGCGAGGAACAAACCAGACGAATATGAGGATTGTCAGCGTGAATGCTGTGCTGATAGAGTTCGGCATGGCGGTGTCGCTGGAGCGTGAGGCCGGAGAGCTGGAGCTGATTAAGTCGCCTCTGACAGAAGGGCTGGCCAAGATTACCCGCGTGCCCGCAGGGATCCTCGTGACTGGCTATCGTGGCACGGATGTGGCTCGCTGCAAGGGCTACTCGCTGGTGAGAGTGGACGAGATAGAATCAGGCCGCGTGGCGGTTGCAGACCCCCTGCCGATGGTGGA